>JAISYZ010000248.1 GCA_031269545.1 Prevotellaceae bacterium | reverse complement strand
TTTTTATGTTTTGAAGAAATCGTTTGCCATATATAATCTTCTGTAATATTTGCAATTTTTTCATTTATTGTTTTATCATAAACACCATATTTATGATCAAAAGAAAATGCTTCAAGTGTTGGGTCAAAATATTTCCATCCTCTTAAACCCTTACCGCTGTCAAATTGACTGTTCCTGTATTGCATATCGCTATCCCATGTTGCATCAATAATAATCCATCTTCCTGATATAAAGGCTTCATTCCATGCATGATTTGTTGCTTCGACAATATTCCTGATACTCCACGAACCGCTTGTACCTATTCCCAACGCATATCCACTTACAACGCTACACGGTATTTGTAAACTCCGCAGCATTGCTGCGGTCAAATTAGCGTATCCTTGACATACTGTTTTTTTATTCTGTAATACTCCCAAGGCATCAGTACTTCCATAGGAGGAAGAGTAATAGCCATCCATGTTATAATAAATGTTGGCAGCCACCCAGTCATGTATGGACTTTGCTTTTTCATAATCGGTTTCACAATTGATAGTTATCATCAATTTGTTTTTCATTTTTCTTTCCATAATCATTTGCCTGTTTCAGATTAAAATAAATAATACGATAAAAACTCCAACGGCAAGTATCATAATAAGCGCCATTCGCATTGCGTAAAAAAAAACTTTTTTAGAATCAAGCGCTTTTATAATGTCATCCATGTTGTTGAACTTGTCGAACCGCTTGACATGATACAGAACGTTTTTCAAAGATTTGTATCCTTTCATAAGGTTTGCTGCAAATACGAACATTATGACAAGACTTGTCAAGTGAAGTAAATTTCCTGTCAGATTTCCATTGCCCAGCGATGATACCGGTCTTAAACTATCTAATGCTGCGGCGGTTATAAACATAATTCCTGCGCACATCAGTATGAGGGATACAATTTTCATCCATCCGGATGAGTTGCGCAGTTTCTCGACTGATTTGTCCAATAAAACAGTCTGTTCGCTGTTAAGATTGTTGTTCTTTTCCATGATATTTTTGTTTGTTTGTTGATTTGTACTTAAATCTGTTTATTTTGTATCAATTTTTCGGATGAGTTCAAGCGTATTAGTGGCATTATTGATAATGCACGATTGAAAAGCATTTAAAATATCTTTTCCAAGCAGAAAACCAGCGCTGTCGTCGTTAGCTATTGCGAATATTACATTGTTCAGCGTAAAATCTCCGATTTTCACATTGTTCAGTATAACGCGTTTATGCATAACTGTTTTTCCATGCGCATCCTGATATTTGGCAATTGGGTCGAGTAAACTATCCATAGTCAGATAAAGACCTTTGGTGATTTTCTTCAGTTCGTCGGTTTCGGTTTTCGGCGACACCAGTTCATCGACCAGATTAATCTTTGCGTCGAACGCATCCAGATAATCGTGTGTGTGTGCAAAAATCATGCCTAACCAAGTAAATTCTTGATTTCCTGTGGAGTTAACCTCCCGATTTTTAACACATTTGTTACACATAATCTAAGTTTAAATGAATAAAAATGTAATCAAATAATAGTACAAAGGTAAATATATTTTTTAATAAATGAACAATTTTAAAAAAAAAATTTTTTTTAAAAAGAGAATCCAGTTAACGCTAATGCACTGATTTTGTTCACGAATTAAAACGATTTTTTTTCTGCGAATCAATTTATTTAATATTTAAAACTAACGATATAACTGTCCAGATCTTGTACGGCATATATTGTTTGCGTAAACGTATCTACATCGAAGGATGAAATTAAACAGTCCAGCACATATTTTTTTAAAAGATTGCCCTCCCAGTCGAATGTATAGATGAGGTTTGCAGCAGAATAATTAGACTCATCCATCCTTTTTTTTCCCGAATATAGCGCATAAATTATATCATTTGTACATCTTACACAAATATAAGCTCTTTGTGTCTCGGCAGATTTTATCACTGTGCCCCGGGCATAAGACCTGTCCCTGTCATACTGAAAGTTAAAATTCTCTTCAGGTCCTTTAAGTAATTTTGTGAGTGAACCGTCAGAATCGTATATTTCTATACAATCAAGATATCTGCCGACTAAAACCACTTTCTTCTTATCAGGTCTAACATCCATGTAGGATGAAAAAACATCACTTAGAAACATTGACGGATAACTGTCATTAAATGAAAATTGCGGATTGATGACAGGCGTGACGTTTGTTAAATCTCTACTTATTAGATAAAAACGTTCCTTATAACCGTTATGATTGAGACATACAAACAGGTTGTCGGAGATCCATTGAGGTTCATTGACATAGATATTATCAAAAATATTTGTGAAACGGATCTTATCTATTACAGTGTTGAGTTCCCTGTCGCATTGCATCCATTGTCGAGATGTGAGATCGTATGCCCAAACAGAATTATTGTCGATGGAAGGAGTAACGTGTCTTACAGATAAAAGGTCGTTTGGACCCTGTCCCCTTCTTATACCTAATCCTTTGTACAGGTTGTTTTTTATGTCAAATTTGTGCACAAGGAAATCAAGGGAAGCATCAACCACATATAGAATAGAGTCTATTTGTGTTAACCGCACCGGATTGCCAATAAAAGTGTCATTCACTATATTGCTTGTCAAGTATTGTACATTTTGGAATGATTTATCATTGAAGAAATGAGCATCTGTAATTTTGATAAAATCGGTTGACTCGCATCCGTACAATAAAAAGATGCTCAAAAGCCAACAGGGATTAATGGAGAATTTTTTTTTCATAAACGTAATATATTTTTATTATTTACTATTTTTATTTATAATCAATCATAATGTAAAGATTCTGCAGGAGAAAGTCGTGAAACTTTAAACGCCGGATACCATGCACTAAATACCGAAAAAACTATCATAATCAATAAAGACAGACCTATTCCGAGAATTTCAATCTGACCCAAATTATAGATAAAAAATGCAAGAATAATACCCGGAATTGCACTTAACAAAGTTAAAATCAGACTTTCTTTCAATATCTTAATTATTAACCCTACTTTTGTTGAACCGATAGCTCGTCGCAATGCCAATTCCGATTTTCGTTTCTCTGTATTAAGCCAAAATAAACCAAAAGAACCGATAAAACCAAAAATCAGAAAAAATACGGTCGGGACAGTCTGCGCAATCAAACTTGATGTATTTTTAATAATCTGCTCTGTTTTATAACGTTCAATATCTGACACTATCGGCTCTATAACCGAATTTACTCCAATTCTTTTTTTAAACAAATTATAGTATTCATTTGTCAAATTGTCTTTTTCGCTGTTATTCGTAAGCCGTGCACAGTAATAACCTGAAATAGTAGCAGATCTTCGTTCAAAAAGTGATGTCAGAATTATTACACCCATTTTGGATTCTTCAAAAACATTCTTTTTGATTCCCGACAACACACCTATTACTTGAGCATTTGTTGCAAAATGTTCAATAGCTATATGCCGTCCTGTTGCCTCGCCCCATCCAAGTGAATCGGCTAACTGTCGAGTAATAACACAGGGAGTGTGTTCGTAATTAGCATCATCCGAAAACCATTCTCCTTCATCCAGAGAGGGTCTTAATACCTTAAATGTAGCTGGATCGGCAGCCATAAAGTCAATATTTTCTATCCGTTTTCCATCTGCTTCTACACAGTGTTTCATTGCATCGGAAAATGTCCCGTAAGGTAAAAAATTACTGTTCTTGCTTATAGCTTCAACGTATGTTTTTTGCTTCAATTCTTCATTGATAGTCTTAAGATTATTCAAAACGTTGAAGACATCATCCCACTTGAAGTCCTTATTCATTGCACTTGTCGCATAACCAAAAATAAGAGTATTACTTGTGTCAAGCATACCTGGCGTTTTATACAGTTCTATCTTTTTCAATATGGATACCATACATATCATAAGTGTTATGAAAACAAGCGCTTGTTCAATGTATATTCCTGTAAACCTGCTGTATTTATTCGTTAAATCGTCCAATGGTTCGCCTTTGAGAGTTCCAGAAATACTGCGCCGGACAATTTTCCACGCAGGGATGCCTCCAGACATGAGCGAAAAAATGAGCGAAACAGGCAATATGCCCAATAATATTACCCAATAATTCATTTTTCCCAATAATTTGCTTCCTTCTCCCACTCCATAATCCAGTAGAACAGTTTCTACAACATATAAAACAGGGTAAGAAAGGAGCAGACCTATAAGTGTACCACATAAAACTAATAAAGTAATTTCCGACATCAATTGGAAAAAAACCTGAATTTTTGATGCTCCCAAAGCCCTGCGAACGGCTATACTCTCGGATTGTTTATCGGCATTTGCCACATTGATAGTTATAATATTGACAGCAGGAATGATCAACAATGCAAGCAACAAAACAATTACTCCATACCTGAAAACTTCTCCGCCTAATTTTTCCACTATCTGTTCTCTATTAGTTTGCAGTTCTGTTGGCTCGACAATTTCTTTTTCCTGTTGTCCAAAGTAATTTTTAACTGCATACAATACATTTTCTTTCATTTCATCAACAGGCATATTTTTGGGAAACATGTATTCAATTGCATAATTCAACCAACCCGAGGGAGTTCCCCTATTGTATTTATGAGGTACCCAGATACCACTCCATTCATCTGCGGCCAATATTGAAAAATCTGCTACAACGCCAATAATCCTGTACGTATTTTTTTGAAATTCTATTTCCTGATTAATTGATGATTCGGGAGAACCAAAATATTTACGGGCATTACTCTCTCTAATTACTGCAACAGGATGAGATGAACTGTAATCTGTTTCTGTAAACGACCTTCCAACAATAAAATTATATCCTTTCACTTGCCAATAATCCGGATTGACAAAATTAACCTCTACAGTTTTCAATTGTCCGTTTATAATTGGATTAACAGATTCGGAGTGAGAGATACCATATACCTCATATCCCTTAATCATATTACTTAACTGGATAACACCCTGTTCATCGAAATAATACTTTTTCTCCCACGAGTGTTCGGGTCCTGCATCTCCATAAAACCACTCTATCTTGACAGTTCTGTCGGCATTTTCGAGTGGAGGTTCGTTACCTGTCACAATATAAATTAATTGCAGCAAAATAATGACAAATATAAAAGTCAGAGCTGTGCCAAACAAGCAAAACAGAGCATAAGCCTTGTTGTGCCAAATATTATAAATTGCTGTACGTATATAATCTGAAAGAATATTCATGGTGTTATTGTTTTATAAGTTTACCGTCCAAGAAATGAATGACACGGGTAGTTTGTTTTGCAATTTTTTCATCATGAGTAACCATAACAATAGTAACACCTTTTTTATGTAATTCTTTAAGGATTTCCATGATTTCGTTTCCCTTTTTGCTATCCAAATTTCCTGTAGGTTCGTCTGCTAAAATAATTTCGGGCTGCCCCATCAAAGCTCGTGCAATAGCGACACGTTGACACTGACCACCAGATAATTGAGTTGGATAATGTTTTGTTCGGTGAGCCAAACCGACAATATCCAGAACTTCCAAAGCCCGTTTTTTGCGGTCGAAAGGTAATTTCCCTTTTCTGTAAGACATCGGAAGTTCTACATTACCCTGCACCGTAAGTGAAGGTATCAAATGAAAGTTCTGAAAAATAAACCCAAGTTTCTGATTGCGTAAAGTTGCGAGTTGCCTGTCATTCATTCCGGCAACGTCGATATCTTCAATACGTAATATTCCACTTGTTGGATTATCCAAAAGCCCAATGATATTCAGCAAAGTGGATTTACCACATCCTGAGGGCCCCATAATGGAAACATACCTTATTGTTTTATTATTAATTATTAGACAATTCCTTTTCATCTTTGTACTGACAGTTGTTTTTCGTTTTTGTATTTTGACATATCTGTTATTATAACTATGTCTCCTTCATTTAATCCGTTGACTACCTCTATTTTTTCATAACTGCTTTCTCCAAGACTGACTTTTCGTTTGTATGCTGTCTTGCCTTCAATTACCCATATATCATACAAACCCGGTCCATGATAAAACGAGCGGTTTCCTATTCTCAATACATTATCTTTTATTGCAGAAATAACAAATACATCAACTTTTAATCCCATACGTAATTTTTCATGATTGTTTTGGGCTAATGTTACGGTAAAATTAAGTGTCCCGTTTTCAACTGAAGGAACAATATTGCCAACATTTCCTTCCAAAACATCTTTCCCTATTTTCAGGATAACTTTATTTCCTGCCGATATTTTCTCTGCATAGGTATCAGATATGTTGGCGCTTACTTTAAAACTTCTCAAGTCGGAAATAATTGCTAATTGTTCACCTTGAGCAATTTTTGCTCCTGTCTGATCGTTTATCCATGTCAATGTGGCAGCATAAGGGGATAATATTTGTGCTTCTGTCATTGTTTTTTCCATCAACCTGATATTTTTAAGCGTAATATTATAATCTATTTCCAAAACTTTAATATCGTGATTACTTGTTTCTTTCTGATTTTCATACCTTAATTTCAGTTGTTCCAATTGTAAACGCTGCACATTGAAATCTAATTCGGATTGGCGAATTTTATCCTGCGTACTTGCCCCGATACTGTCTAAAAATCGTTCGTTAATCAATTGAACTTTCGACCGCTGCAATTTCATTTCATCAATCTGAATCTGCATTGCCATATCAACACGTTCTCTCTCAACATTAGCTATCAGTTGATCTAACTTGCTCTTTTTTATTGTCAGTTCATCTTTTAATTTTTCAAAATCTGCATGAGTGGAGACTAAATCTAATTGAAGAATAGCATCCCCTTTTCCCAGAAGTTCGCCCGATCGTTTATATACATTCAGAATCTTGGAAGCAACCGGCGAAGTGATAATTTCTTCCGATAAAGGAACAATTTTGCCTGTAGCTGTTACGGTTATTTCCAATGAACCTTTATCAACTGTCGAAACTGAAAGTTTTTTCAAGTCAATAGATGAACGAAACATATTAACCATCGCAATGAATACAATAACAACAGTAACGACAATAACACTAATGCGCATAATTAATCTGTTCCTCCGTTTTTTTATATTTTCAGGTGATATTTGTTTATCCATTTTATTAAATTAATAATTAATAATTAATAGTTAATAATTATAACTAATGCATTTTTTCTTGAATGAACGCTGCGCAGTGCAGCGCCCGTTCAAGTATGTCTCGAATGAATGTTGCGCAGTGCAGCGCTCGTTCAAGTATGTCTTGAATGAATACTGCACAGTGCAGCGCTCGTTCAAGTATGTCTCGAATGAATACTGCGCAGTGCAGCGCTCGTTCAAGTATGTCCCGAATGAACGCTGCACTATGCAGCGCTCGTTCGTAATGGAGTTTGACTTGTGGGAGGCGTCCCAAAAGTCCCGATTCGTCATTCTGAAAATTGCTTTTATATTTCGCATTTCCTAACTCTTAACTCTTAGTTTTTAACTTTTAGTTTTTAACTTTCCTGTATTTTTCCGTCCAGCAAACGAATGATTCGATGCGTTTTTTGG
>JAISYZ010000233.1 GCA_031269545.1 Prevotellaceae bacterium | reverse complement strand
AATTCCATTCGTCATTAATCAAAAGTTCCAAAGTGGTATTTCGACCGGGTATCGACTTGAAAGAAATGCTTGCAACATTGAAGTACGAAAAGGGAAAAAGTTAAGAGTAAAAAGCTCTCGGAGTGATTTTAAAAAGCTTATAAGCCTTTAAAAAAAGCTCGTTGAGCAATTTTAAAAAGCTAGTAAGCATTTTGTCAAAAGCTTATAAGCATTTGCAAAAAAGCTAAGGAGCGTTTCGGAAAAAGGCAGTGAAGGTTTATAATTAATAATTAATAATTAATAATTAATAATTAGCAGATAATGGTTGAAATGATTTTGTTTGTCTGATAAACAATCTCTGCGTTCTTTGCGTTTATACTTTGCTATTTTTTGCGGTAAAAAAACAAATAATTAATCAAGAATTAAGAGAAAAGCAAATAAGCACGTAATTTCGAGCGCAGTGAGAAAGCTAAGTTCGGTGCAGCCAAACTGCAACAGATTTCTCGACAGGCTCGAAATGACAAACAAACGAAACAAATAAATAAAAACAAAAGTCTGCAAAGGAGCGGACGTAAAACAAAAAACAAAATGAAAAAAACATTAAAATTTTTAAGCTTAATGCTGTTGATATTAACAGTATGTGCCTGTACACAGAGCGGCGAACAGGCTGTAATGAAAACTTATGATAACGAAGTTAAGTTTCATATTAATAAAGATGCCGCAAACATAAGTATAGCCTGGGGAGATGGAACAACCTCAAATGTTAATGATGGAAAACCAACCGAGTTTTGGTTAGAATTTTCTCATCAATATGCAGACAGCAAATTGCACACCATTGTTGTGAAAGCCGACAATTTGCAAGATTTAACTTGTTCCTATAATGATTTAACTGAATTGGATGTTCGCAGATGTCCGATGCTTGAAGAATTAGATTGCAGCAGCAATCAATTAACAAGTTTGGATGTTCGCAAATGTCCGATGCTTGAAGAATTAGATTGCGACGGCAATCAATTAACAGGCTTGGATGTAAGCAAATGTCTGATGCTTGAAGATTTAGATTGCGACGATAATCATTTAACAGGCTTGGATGTAAGCAAATGTCATAAATTGAGAAGATTAAATTGCAGAAAAAATCAATTAACAAGTTTGGATGTAAGCAAATGTCCTAAATTAGGAACGTTAAGATGCGACGACAATATTAACGTGCAGAGACAATAAGGAAAAATGATGTGGCAATAATTAATGAAGTAGAATGGTCGCCGCAGGGTGGTAAAAAACAGATAATCAATTAATAATTAACAATGAATAAAAAGAATGGATAATGGTTAATGATAAACAATCTTTGTGTGCTTTGCGTTTATACTTTGCGACCTTTGCGGTAAAAAAGCATTAAACATAGAAACACAGTAGTTAGTCGTAAGTCATAATTCGTAATTCTGGATTAACTCCGTTGAGCTTCGGTTGCTTCACCCTGCGGGTTCGCAATGACGAACAAACAAACAAACAAATAAACAAATAAATAAATAAAATAAAAAACAAAAGTCTGCAAAGGAGCGGACGTAAAACAAAAAACACAATGAAAAAAACATTTCAAATTTTAAGTATGGCTGTCATAGTATTGTCAGCCGCAAGTTGTGGAGGGGAAGGTTCAGGCGCAAAAATACCGCAGTTGCAAGCCCTCGACAAACTTACTCCCGCCGAAATGACAGCCGTAAAAGCAAATGGACTTTACGGCAAAGTGAAAGCCGTAACGACTGACAAGTTGGTGTTGGAGTTTAACGAAGCCGGCGAAATTATCAAATCCGGCGATTATATCTATACGCAAAAAAGCAGAAACCGATATACCGTTACAGGTAAATCAGGCAAATCAAATTATTCGTTTTCGTTTGAAAAAGATATACGAACAGATAATTGTATTGGAGATGATGTCAGTACGGCAATCTATCGATTTGATGAATACGGAAGACTGGTTAGAGATGCCGGTTATGAATGGGGTACCGATTATGTCTATAAAAATGCAGATGCTTTGCCATCGTCTTCATCCTGGGATAATTGGGAAGAAAGTGAAGAAGTCGTTTGGCAATATGAATATCAGACAATTGATGATCACGGCAATTGGACGGAACGCAAAACAACAGAAATTACATATAGCGTTGTGTGGGAAAATGAAAAAAAAATTGCTACGGAAACGAGTCGCATGGAACCCGTTCTTGAAACACGAACGATTACTTATTACGAATAAAACAGGTAAACAATGAAACAAATCATTTTATCAGCAATCGCTCTGCTGCTTTGCTTTTCGCTCTGTCGGGCGCAAACAACAAGTAAAGATATCAATATACAAAAGCAGCAATTGTCGCTCTCCGACCTGATTACGCTTACAAAAAGCAAGAGTTTGGAATCGGCGCGAACATTCATGTCGGCAAAAGGCTGGCGCAAACTGCCTTTCGAAATTGACCGAAAAGACGATAACGGGAAAACTGATTACAAAGGCAAACTGCCTGTCGGGTTTTTAAGGGACGACTTGGAGTTTTTCGAACACCTGCCGCACGATTACAAAAAGTTGATTTGGGGAGTAGCGTATGCCGAGAAAAGTCATAACGGCAGTGTTTATGAATATTCCGAAACATATTGCTACGTCTATTTTTCGGCAACCGAAACATCGGCGGTGGCATTCGGTAATCCGATTACCAACAAAGCATACAGCGAAAGTCTGCTCAAGCAACTGGCTAATGCAGGTTTTAAGGCAACGCAAGGCGGCGATTACCGTAATGACACATACGAACTTCGAATTAACCGGGGCAACCAGTATTTCTTTTATAATCACAGGGAATTTGAAGCAAATAAAGTGAAACGCAAAGCCACAGCCGACAGGCAAGGTCAGGAACAGTGGGAAAAAATACAGGAAAAAATCAAAGACGAAACACTGAGCGACCTGTTGCCTCATGCTTATGCATTGAGAAAACAGGGAGTTTTCCCGCATGAATCGCTTTTAGACCTTGATGTGTTAGCTTATTTCTCCGAAGATATTCCAGAGGATAAAATCAACAGCGAACTGAAAATTGCCAATTTCAAAAAATCGGAAGAATACGCTGCAAAGTTGAACAGTATGCGAAAATGGCGTCAGGAGGTATTTTC
>JAISYZ010000232.1 GCA_031269545.1 Prevotellaceae bacterium | reverse complement strand
GTAAGACATATTTAATCAACTTTTCTAACATAACAAATAATAATTTTAAATTATGCAAAGATAATAATTTGAAGCGAATATCAAACATTGTAGACACAGGGTTTTGCTGGTGAGCCGTTGTTTCGTTGCTGCGCTCTCCGCAAAGATACACTTTTCAAACTTTTTTAAATTTAACAAATACCTAAAATATCACATAGAAAAATCGAAATATTGGTATAAATTATTGATATTGATAAAAAATATTGGTATTTTACTTATAAATTGTAATCAACTTTATCGATTGATAATTACTGCTTTCATGGCTTGTTGTGCTTTACATATTAAAAAAATGTTTACATTTGTCAGATTTTTTAAAAATAATATAATGGAAAATTTAGGGAAAAGAATAAAACAGTTGCGCGAAGCCGCAAATGTTTCAGTTGAAGATGCTGCAAAAGCAGTCGGACTCGAACCTTCGCAAATCGAACTTATCGAAAACGGAGATGTTATTCCAAGAATATCGTTGTTGACAAAGTTTGCCCGTTGTTTTAACGTGAGAGTAGGAACTTTGCTCGATGGTTCCGAAAAAGTAGGACCTGTAATTACCCGACATCGTAAATTGTTGCCTGCAACGCGGCTTGCCGAAGAACATGCGGCTTACCGTTCGCACATGGATTATTTTTCGCTGGCTCAAGGAAAACATGACAGAAATATGGAGCCTTACATAGTAAATATTCATTATTTGCCGCCGCTTCAAAAGTATTATCAAAGCCACGAAGGCGAAGAATTTTTTTATGTCCTCGAAGGAGAAATATCAATCTATTACGGAAACGAAATTTTTAATCTTGTGGCAGGCGACAGTATATATTACGATTCTGTTGTTCCCCATTGTGTTTCGTCAACCCGAAAAGATGAAAATGCAAAAGTTTTGGCTGTAACTTATACGCCGTTTTAGATGTTTATCTTTTAACAATAATATTTTATGGCTGACAGATTGCAAAAAACTAATGCCGCCGAATCCCAAATACATCTTATTGAAGATACTTTGGGCGGCTTGCTCGAAAAATGGGCTGACGAACTTCCCGACCATGATTTTATGGTTTATTCAGACAGAAATTTACGATTATCATACAAAGAATTTAATGCGCGGGTTGATAATATTGCCTGCGCACTGCTTTTGCTTGGAGTTAAAAAAGGCAGTAAGGTTGGAGTATGGGCAAAAAATGTTCCCGACTGGCTGACGTTTATGTTTGCCGCAGCAAAAATCGGCGCCGTGCTGGTAACAGTAAATACCAATTATAAGAAAACGGAAGTCGAATATATAATGAAGAACGCCGATATTCATACAATGTGTCTGGTAAGCGGCTATCGCGAAAATAATTATATTGATGTTATTTACGATTTGGTTCCCGAACTGAAAACTCAACGCCGCGGCGAACTCAACAGTCAAAATTTCCCCGAATTGAAAAACGTAGTGTATATAGGACAGGAAAAATATCGCGGCATGTACACAACTCTCGAACTTATTGTAATGGGACAGTTTATGGACAAAGAACCGTTGCGCAAAATATCGGCGACTGTAAGTTGCCACGAAGAAGTAAACATGCAATATACTTCGGGGACAACAGGATTTCCGAAAGGAGTAATGCTGTCGCATCACAATATTTTGAACTGCGGCATGGCAACAGGAAAATTTATGAGTTTCACATCCGCCGACAAACTGCTTACCTGCGTTCCGCTGTTTCACTGTTTCGGATGCGTGCTGGCTTTGTGCGCTGTAATCACTCACGGCTCGACAATGGTTATGGTCGAAGATTTTGATCCGCTGAAAGTACTTGCATCAATACATAAAGAACGCTGCACTATACTTTACGGCGTTCCTACAATGTTTATCGCCGAACTCAATCATCCCATGTTCGACATGTTTGATGTAACATCATTGCGCACGGGAATAATGGCAGGTTCGGTGTGTCCGATAGAAACGATGAAACAGGTCATGGAACGTATGCATTGCAATGTCATAAGCGTTTACGGACTGACCGAAACATCGCCCGGAATGACAGCCACCAGAATAACCGACACACCCGAAGTTCGAGCAACAACCGTAGGACACGATTTTCCATTTGTCGAAGTCAAAATTATACATCCCGACACGGGCAACGAATGTGCCGCAGGCGAACAGGGCGAAATGTGCTGTCGCGGATATAATATTATGAAAGGATACTACAAAAATCCCGAAGCAACAACAGAAATTATAGACAGTGAGGGTTTTTTACATTCGGGCGACTTGGGCGTGAAAGATGAAGATGGAAATTACAGAATAACAGGACGAATAAAAGATATGATAATTCGCGGAGGCGAAAATATTTATCCCCGCGAAATAGAAACATTCCTGTACAAATTGCCGCAGATAAAAAACGTTGAAGTTGTAGGACTTGCAAGCCCAAGATACGGCGAGCAGGTTGCAGCCTTTATTTCGCTCAAAGATGGCGAAACGCTTAGCGAAGAAGATGTTGTAACCTATTGCAGAGGAAATATTGCACGCTACAAAATACCGAAGTACATATTTTTTATTGACGAGTTTCCAATGACGGCAAGCGGCAAAATCCAAAAATACCGACTTCGCGATTTAGGCTTGGAAATGCTCAAAAAAGCAGGAATAGAGATAGTATAAGGATTTGAGATTGAATGTTTAAGCAATTTACGATTTCACGAATTTAATGGTAATATCCTCAATAGTCGCTCCTTAAAAAGTAAAATTTCTATATACAAAAATTAATAAACAGACATTTTAAACCTAACAGGTTTTGGAAAACCTGTTAGGTTTGATGATGCTTGCTGTCCCGTCAGGGATATTTTCAATTGACAATTAACTGTGTAATGATTTTATGAGAAAATTTTTAAATACTCTTTCAAAATCATTAAATCAAACATTTACAGTTCAGCAATAAGTAAAACCTAACAGGTTTTCGAAACCTATTAGGTTCGAAATGCCTGTTTATTAAATCTTTCCTGACTTTGTCACTGGGACACCCAAATACAAATAAACCTTTGTAGAAGCGAATATTTGCAGCAAAAATATTTTTTATGTTCAAATATGCGATTCTACAATGTCCAAAATAATAAA
>JAISYZ010000223.1 GCA_031269545.1 Prevotellaceae bacterium | reverse complement strand
GATATTTTCGCGCGAAGCGCTGCCGATGACATGAAAAACTGTCGGCAACTCGCGCGACATGCATGTGTCTGCGTTTCTTTCTACTAATATTCTGTCCCTGACGGGACAGCAAGCATCATAAAACCTAACAGGTTTCCGAAACCTGTTAGGTTTAAAATGCCTGTCTGTTAATTTTTTGTATCTGGAAATTTTACTTTTTAAGGATTGACTATATAGATATTTTATATCCTTTTAAGGAGCAGCTACATAATAAAAAAACGCAACGACAGCCGAAAGGCTGTCGTTGCACAAATAAAATGTTATGCAATGTTGTAGAATCAATATCGCTGTTCTACGACTTTCCAATCTATGATTTTCCACAATTCTTTTAAATGATCAACACGCCGATTTTGATAGTCGAGATAGTAAGCGTGTTCCCAAACGTCGAAGCCCAAAACAGGTTTCAGTCCTTTGGTTAAAGGATTTCCTCCATTTGCTTCTTTTACAATCGACAATTTTCCGTTTTCATCTTCGGCAAGCCACACCCAGCCTGCGCCGAATAAACTTACGCCTGCATTTTCAAATTCTTTTTTGAAATTTTCAAACGAACCCCACTCGGCATCAATAGCAGCCGACAGTTTACCCGAAGGCTGTCCGCCTCCGTTTGGCGAAAATTGCGCAAAATACAGATTATGATTCAATACCTGTCCGGCATTGTTGAATACTGTTCCATCCGATTTTTTTACAATTGTTTCCAAATCGGCATTTTCAAATTCCGTTCCCTGAATCAGATTATTCAGATTATTTACATATCCTTGCAAATGTTTACCATGATGCAATTCTATTGTTTGTTTGCTTATTACCGGCTCTAAAGCATCGGCAGCATAAGATAATTTTATCAATTCAAATTTCATATTATTACTGTTGTTAATGGTTTCATTGTCTGTATTTGTTATTAACAATACAAGACTAAATATTAATGTTAACATAAAGATTTTTAATTATTTCTGTGAATAGGCGCTAAGCATCCATATTTTCTTTTCAAAACTCTTTATTCCGTGATTAGCCAGCGAAACACTTCCATGATCGCCCGATTTGATGCCTGTTGCATGAAGTTTACGCAACTTACTTACTAATAACTGTAATGTTTCTATTACATGTAGCACACCTGTTTCCCAATCGAAAACATGCGAAATTTCTTTTACTTTCGAAACTTTCAGATATTCCGAGAAGTTGTTTTCAGGCGTTCCGCCCAATATTACTATACGTTCGGCAGTTTCATCGATTTTTTCGGCAATTTCGTTATAATATTCTTCGTAAATTCCGTGCAAATCGTAAAATTTGTCGCCTTTAATATTCCAGTGCAAACCTCTTAAATTTGCATAAAACACTTGATAATCTGCAAGAAGTTCGCTCAATTTTGTTATTACCTGATTTGTTGCTGCAAGATCAAGTCCTACATTGTTTTTGTTATTTGTATCCATATTGATTCCTTTTTTTATGATTAATAAATAAAATTATATTTTTTTACAAAGGTAAATAAAAATTTGCATAAATCAAATCAATAATAATTATATGTTTATCAGTTTTATTTATAGTGATGTGTTTTGAAACTGTTTAAATGTCATACCAAACTGTCATCAAAATACAATTTGTTTAAATTGATTATCAATAAAATATATTGATATTTTAAGTTGTTTTGATGCCGTTTTGGTATTAATTTTTCTTTTTTTAACTTTGCAAAAAATATTCACAGTTATGATACGAATCGGAAACGGATACGATGTCCACAAATTAGGCTACGGCATTGATTTGTGGATTGGCGGAATAAAACTTGATTACGATAAAGGCGCAATAGCTCATTCTGACGGCGATGTTCTTATTCACGCAATATGCGATGCTTTGCTTGGCGCTGCTGCTTTGAAAGATATAGGACATCATTTTCCCGACAGCGAAGTTCAATATAAAAATATTGACAGCAAAATACTTTTGCAAAAAACAGTCAATTTACTTGCAGAAAAAGGCTATTCTATTGTTAATATCGATTCTGTCGTTTGTTTGCAACAGCCTAAAATAAATTCGTACATAGATAAAATGCAGGGCTGTTTGGCAAAAATTATGAATATTGATATTGACAGAATTTCAATAAAAGCAACTACTACCGAAACCTTAGGCTTCGTCGGACGTGAAGAAGGTATTGCTGCCTATGCCGTTGTACTGGTAGAAAAAAATAACTGAAATTATAAATTTTGAAAATATGAAAAAACATTTTAAATTCTTTTTTATTGCGATTACATTTGGTTTGTTGCTGTCGTGCGCACGCGAACAAAATGTTGAAATTACGGTAATGCACACATCCGATATTCACGGCGCATTTTTTCCTTACGATTTTATCAACAATAAACCAATGGACAGAAGTCTGTCGCAAGTGTACAGTGTTGTACAGCAGGAACGCAAATTAAATAAAAATTTGATTTTGCTTGATAACGGCGATATTTTGCAAGGACAGCCTGCCGCTTATTATTACAATTTTATTGATACCGGTTCGATGCATCTGGCTGCGCAGATTATTAATTTTATGCAATACGATGCGGCTGGTGTCGGAAACCATGATATAGAAACAGGACACGGCGTTTACGATAAAGTTTTTGCCGAATACAAATGTCCAGTGCTTGCTGCAAATGCCGTGCGTACAAGCGATGGCAAACCTTATTTCGAACCTTATACGATTATAAAACGCGATGGCGTGAAAATTGCCATACTTGGAATGATTACTCCGGGAATCCCAAAATGGTTGCCTAATTCGATATGGGAAGGAATTGAGTTCCGCGATATGGTCGAAACTGCCGAATACTGGATAAAGGAAATTCGCAACAAAGAAAATCCTCATTTGATTTTAGGATTGTTCCATTCGGGATACGATTTTGAACGCGAAGGTGAAGATATTAATACGCATAATAATGAAAATGCATCCATGCTTGTCGCTCAAAATGTACCCGGATTTGATGCTGTTTTTATTGGACACGATCACGACAGGTTTTGCAGTAAAGTATGTAACATATCAGGCGATTCTGTATTAATTATCGATCCTCAAAACGAAGGACGCTTAGTGTCAAAAGTGCAAATCAGTATAAAAATAAAAGGCAATAAAGTGCTTGAAAAAACAGTAAAGGGAAGTTTGATAGAAGCAAAAAATTTTGAACCCGACAGTTCGTTTATGGATAAATTTAAATCGAATTTCGATGCTGTAAAACAATTTGTATCGCGTCCTATCGGTAAATTTACAAAAAGCATTTCGACTCGCAGCTCGTTTTTTGGAGCATCCGAATTTATTGATTTAATTCATCGAATACAGTTGGATATTACCAAAGCCGATATTTCTTTTACTGCGCCGCTTTCGTTTGATGCCGAAATTTCGGAAGGCGATGTTTACGTCAGCGATATGTTTAAACTGTACAGATATGAAAATCTGCTTTACTCGATGCAACTCACAGGCAAAGAAATCAAAGATTTTTTGGAATATTCGTATTCGTTGTGGACAAAGCAAATGCAGACATCTGATGATGATATTTTATTGTTTCGCGAAGCCGAAAACAATCGTAACGGCTTGCTGAAAAATCCTTATTACAATTTTGATGCGGCGGCAGGAATAATATACACTGTTGATGTTACAAAACCTTCGGGCGAAAAAATTGATATAAAATCAATGTATAATGGAGATAAATTTGATTTTGATAAAACTTACAGAGTTGCAATAAATTCATATCGTGGCAACGGCGGCGGCGGACATTTAACCGAAGGTGCAAAAATTGCAAAAGATGAATTAAGCAAACGAATTATATCTTCTACTTCAAAAGATCTGCGCTATTTCTTAATGCAATGGATAGAACAGCAAAAACAGGTTCAACCTGCTCTGATATACGGAAATGATGAATGGAAATTTATTCCCGAAACGCTTGTTCAATCTGCTATTAAACGCAACTATAAATTATTGTTCGATAACAAAAAATAAAATGTTCGAAATAGAGAATAACATGGATTTATTAGAAAATGGAAATTTATTGCCGCTGGTAGAAGATTTCTATACTATTCAGGGCGAAGGTTTTCATAGCGGCAAACCTGCTTATTTTATTCGGCTTGGCGGTTGTGATATTTGTTGCCGATGGTGCGATGCAAAATTTACATGGAACCCTAAAAATCATCCGCCTGTTGAAGTGAGAAAAATTGTTGAACGCGCATTATCATTTCCTGCAAAAGCGGCAGTTATAACAGGAGGCGAGCCTACGCTTTATCCGCTTGAAATTTTATGTAAGGAACTGAAATATCATAATATTCAAACATTTATCGAAACTTCGGGAGCATATCCGTTAACAGGAATTTGGGACTGGATATGTCTTTCGCCTAAATATCAACAACCGCCGCTTGCCGAAATTTTTCCAATCGCAAACGAATTGAAAGTCATTGTCGAAAAAATTGATGATTTGGATTGGGCAGAAGAAAATGCCGCAAAGGTATCAAAAGATTGTATGCTGTTTTTGCAGTCGGAATGGAGCAAATACAACGAAATAACGCCAATTATTGTTGAATATGCAAAACAAAATCCAAAATGGAATATTTCGATACAGATACATAAATTTATGAATATCCCATAAATGTAAAAGCCAAACCCAGCCATTCCACAAAAAAGAAACTGTCTGCAACAACAGACAGTTTCCTGCTAACATAAACAAATAAAAAAACAATTATAATTAAAATCTAAAACCAAAAGTCAGTGCAAACTGATTTGTGATGTATTTTTCACTTACTGTGTTTGAACCATCGTACACAGTATATAAACCTGATTTTGATGTTAAATATTTATATGCTGCATCTATAAAAAAGCCATCTATTCTGTATCCCAAACCGAATGAATATATTTGTCTTGTCGGATTACCTCCCGCTGATTTTTTATACGGACTTCCATAAAATGCATATCCTGCGCGTATTGCAAAATTAGCAACAGGCTTAACTTCTAATCCTAATCGTATATTTGATGCTCCTTTAAATTCTTTTTTTATGAGATCATTTTCTCCGTCAAACGAATCTTCATATATTGATTCTGAACCATCTTTCATTTTTATTGTCGAATAATCAACATATTCGTAATCCATACTCACTGCGCCGATATTAGATAGCAGATATGCTGCGCTTAAATTATATCGTGCAGGCGTTGAAACTTTATAGTCAAATTCGTTCCATACGGTTTCGTCAGGAGCATAATATTGTGTATCGCTTTCAAATTCGCTTTGCAGTGATGCTTTATAATAATCGGTAAGATTTAACCATGTAGGCGTATGAACTGCCAAACCAAACCGCAAATTGTCATTCACTCTGTAAAGTAAACCTAATTTAAGATTTACTCCCGAACCTTTTGTTTCAAAATATTCACGGTAATCAAACCAAACAAGATCTGTTCCTTCTGTTGTGTGAACAACATCTTCCATATAAACTGACTGTCTTTTATAATCAATATCCTGAATACCGAGAGTCAGTCCGAAATATAAGGTATTAGCATAATTCCCTCCGAAGCTGAAAACAAGTTCCGAATTACGCCCTTTGGTTTCCACCAGTCGCCTTTGGTCAACAATATCTCCATTATTCAGTGCGTTATAAAAACCTACACTGTCTTCACGTACAAGCTTGCTATTCCAAGCCAGTACTGCATCCCAGTCGCCTGCTCTAAAATTATTGTAACGATTGCTACTTTCCATTTTTGCCGGATCAAAATATTCCCAGCTATTTTCCATTTTATCACGAATAGCATCAAGCCGCGAATTTTGGGATGATTTATTATATGCAAAGGCACTGTAACCGTAATCGTGCATTGTATTATATCCCAATCCAAAATTTATTGATATAAGTCCTTCGTTATCATTACGAAAAATAAAAGGCTGTACATATCCGCAATTGAAATCGCCACGGCTTTTATTTCTCGACTCTAACGATTGATTGGTAAATGACGATTTTGTATTTGTACCCAAATAAGATGGAGTGAACGAAAATTCGGCGGTGCGATATACTCCTATACCTGCCGGATTAACGCTTAATGATGCAAAATCTCCTCCAAGAGCGCCAAATGCTCCGCCCATTGATGAAAATCGGGCTGTTCCATCGTAAAAGTTTTGTGACCATCTCACAGCATCGTTTCTATCCTGTGCAAACGATATTGTTGTTGATAATGTAATCGTTGCTGCTGCTATACATAAAATTCGTTTCATATCTGTAATTATTTTTTAAAAATTAATATCATATATTCTAAAATATTAGCGTCTTCTACTACCTCCGCTTGATGACGAACCTCCGCCGCCACCTGATCTACTGCTGCTGCTTCCGCCTGACGATACACTGCTGCCCGAAGAACGCGATGAACTGCTGCTGCTTGACGGAGTATAACTGCTGTTGCTCGAAGAACTGCTATTGCTCGAAGAACTGCTGCTTCGGCGCGAAACAGATGACGAGTTATTTGAATTACTGCTGCTGCTTCCGCTATTCTTACTTCCGCTGTAACGCGAAGTTGATACCGAGCGCGAAGATGTTGTTCCTCTGTTTCCGCTTGAAGCTGTGCCTGTGCGCGTAATTCCGCTGCTTCCTGTGGTCGAAGGATTTCTGCGTGAAACGTTGCTGCCTGCAGTCGATGACTCGTTATATCCCTGTTTGCTTGCTGTAGCAGGACGAGTATATACCTGTGTATTTCTCCGTGTTTGTTGACTGGTTTGCGCTCTGTCGGTAACAGTTTGCCGATTTGACGACGTTCTTCCTGTTGTTACATTACCTTGATTGACAGAGCGATTTCCTGTAGAATTATTTATTGTATTTCCTCTTCTGTTTCCGGCATTCACTGATGTAGATGTTGAAGCGCTGGAAGACTTTCTGTTTGATACAAGTTCCATATTTCGAGTTTCTCTGCGCGTTCCGCCTGTAACTCCCGAAGGACGGGCTGCTGTTGCAGAAGTTACTCTGGTCTGTCCCATAGTGCCGCCTGTACGTCTGCCGTAACTATTTCTTCCTGAATTTCCGTATCCCCAATTATTGTTATGGTGTCCATAATGATGGTGATGTCCGTGATAATATCCGTTCCAGCCGTAACCCCAGCCCCAGTACGAGCCGTAGTATGGACTATACCACGACCATGGATTATACCATGAATTATACCAGCCCCACGACGAATAACCGAATCGCGGCGCGTACCATGGATCCCAATATCCGCCGTTATATCCGTATCCCCAACCTAAATTGATTGTTGTACGTACAGGAGAAAACATGTTTGTTATATATTTAGGTTCAACCCAAATTTCGTCACCCATTACAATTATATTGTAAAAAGCGGGATCATAAGATGTTACCTGCATCCAATCGCTGCTTGTTGTTATGCGTATAACACTTTCCATTCCATACGAAGGACTGTTATATCCTCTCAGTCTGCGTTCATAGGAATCTTCGTATGAATCGGATACAACGCTTTGATAAGGCATGGCATCTTCAACAACAACTATTATGCTATCATCTGTTGTCAGTTTTTTTGCGCTCTGTATGATAGCTGCCTGAGTTTCGCTTTTCAACTGTTTTAGTTCAGCATCTTCAATAGTTGTTTCAGTATTTTTCACCACAGGTATGCTTGCTGTTTCAACTTTTGACGGACTGTAGTAGATATCATCGCTTACAGATGAATATCTTCCTGATGTAGCGCAAGCGGCTAATGTAATGGCTATTGCCATTGTTAAAGTCCATAGTTTAATTTTTCTTTTCATAATATTATTGATGCTTAATTCTTATTTTTTTTGTTTCTTTGCAAATTATTTGCATTTTTACCATAAATAGTGCAAATATTATGCCAAAAATCGTACAGGATGGATAAAAAAGACTTTTATGATTAATGATTATGGCAAATTAGCAAAAATTAACTTTTAGTAAAATAAAAATATAATGGCAAAAGAAATTACAAACAAAGAAGAAAACTATTCGCAGTGGTACAACAATCTGGTTATGAAAGCCGATTTAGCCGAAAATTCGGCAGTGCGCGGCTGTATGGTAATAAAACCTTATGGCTATGCTATATGGGAAAAAATGCAGGCTACTCTTGATAAAATGTTTAAAGATACGGGACATGTCAATGCATATTTTCCATTGTTTATTCCAAAATCGTTTTTCAGCAAAGAAGCAAGTCATGTCGAAGGTTTTGCAAAAGAATGTGCCGTAGTAACGCATTACAGGCTCAAAAACAGCGACGATGGAACGGGAATAACAGTCGATCCCGATGCAAAACTTGAAGAAGAACTTATTGTTCGTCCTACATCCGAAACGATTATCTGGAATACATACAAAAATTGGATTCAGTCGTACCGAGATTTGCCGATTTTGTGCAATCAGTGGGCAAATGTTGTACGTTGGGAAATGCGTACCCGTTTGTTTTTGCGAACAGCCGAATTTCTTTGGCAGGAAGGTCATACGGCGCATGCTACAAAACAGGAGGCTATCGAAGAAGCAGAAAGAATGATAAATGTTTATGCCGATTTTGCTCAAAATTATATGGGAATGCCTGTGATTATAGGCAGAAAAAGCGAAAGTGAACGTTTTGCGGGCGCAGTTGACACATATTGCATCGAAGCAATGATGCAGGATGGAAAAGCATTACAGGCAGGCACATCGCATTTTCTGGGACAAAACTTTGCAAAAGCTTTCGACGTAAAATATGCTCATAAAGATGGAAATCTCGAATATGTTTGGGCTACATCCTGGGGCGCTTCTACGCGATTGATGGGAGCGCTGATTATGGCACATTCGGACAATAACGGACTGGTGATTCCTCCGAAACTTGCTCCAATTCATGTCGTTATTGTTCCTATTTATAAAGGCGAAGACGAATTGCAACAGATGCGCGAACGCTGCGAACAGATAAAAAAGATGCTCGAAGCGAAAAATATTGTTGTGAAAGTTGACGACAGAGATAATGTTCGTTCCGGTTTCAAATTTGCCGAACACGAATTGAAAGGCATTCCTGTTCGTTTAGCAATAGGACCACGCGATTATGCTAATAATACCGTAGAAGTGGCACGCCGCGATACTCTTGAAAAATGCACACTTCCTTTAGAAGGCATCGCCGAATACGTAAATAACCTGTTAGATGAAATCCAAAAAAATATATTGACAAAAGCGCTAACCTTTCGCAGTCAAAACACATTCAAAATTGACAGTTATGAAGAGTTTAAGGAAAAAATAGAAAACGGCGGATTTCTTCTTGCGCATTGGGATGGAACTCCCGAAACGGAAGCAAAAATAAAAGAAGAAACCAAAGCAACAATTCGCTGTATTCCATTGGATGCGGAAACAGAAGAAGGAAAATGTATGGTTACCGGAAAATTTTCAAAACAGCGTGTTATATTTGCACGATCTTATTGATGATAAGTGTAATATGAAAATATTTAGTCTTTCCTTAAAAAGTAAAATTTCCTGATACAAAAATTAATAAACATACATTTTACAGGGTTAACGGCTCACCAGCAAAACGCTGTGTCTATGCATAAATATTAGATAGCCGAAAGAGGAAGAAATTTATATCAGTAACTCCTCTAATAGCAGTTCTGAAAGATTTGATTTTAGCATTGA
>JAISYZ010000181.1 GCA_031269545.1 Prevotellaceae bacterium | reverse complement strand
TATTATTTTGGACATTGTAGAATCGCATATTTGAACATAAAAAATATTTTTGCTGCAAATATTCGCTTCTACAAAGGTTTATTTGTATTTGGGTGTCCCAGTGACAAAGTCAGGAAAATATTATTTGACATAAATAATGACTTAGGATAAAAACAGAAAAGTTACCTTTGATGGTAACTTTTTTGTTTTTTTTTAATAATCGTATATATGGTAGAAATTACATTTTGATAGGGGTTTGGTATCAGCAGACATTTGGGGTCAATCTTTCACAAGCATGATGCTTCCTCGATATGTGCTGTTTTCGAGATATACTACATAATAATATATGCCCGGATTTACTAATCTTCCTGTTTCTTTGTATGTTCCATTCCAACCGTTATCGCTTTCGTACATCAATTGTCCGCGTTTATTAAAGACTTTGATTTTATAACCTTCGGCAAACTTATCGTTCAACATGTCATTGTTGTATGGCGTAAAAGCATTGGGAAGACAAATCATAACTTCGAGTGTTGCGTTTTTATATTCTATTATGTAATTTTCGGCGTATGAAAACAGGGCGCTGATAGAATATTTGCCAGGAGCCGAATATGGTACCGCCCCGCAAAAAACTACAGGTTTTTGTATGAGCACATCTTCGGTTTCGCCGTAAACGAAGCCTTTGTAAACAGGTACAAATTCAGGAATTTCATCACACTGTTTTATTATTTTGTCTTCAAAACTTATTTTTAAGATTGCAGGATTTACAGTAACGGTAAATATTTTCGGTGCGGCTCTGACAACAGTATCGTTACCGTTTTGTGTTGCTTTTATTTGTGTTTCGCCTGCATGTGCTATCGTTGCAAAATAATATCCTTTGTCTATTTCATCAATATTTACCGATGTTCCGTTTATTATATTTAATTCGACAGGTAAGGCGCTTGTGCTTACTGCCTGTATTATAAATGATGTATCACCATAAGTACGACTATAATCTTTGACAATTAACGCATTTGGACTTGCAGGCGTTATTCTTACGTTTGATGTGGCTGACAATATGTTTCCGCACAGATCGGAAGCCATAAACGTTACTGTTACGTTTTTTTCAATATTACAATCGGGAGTTGGGTCAAAACCCAAAAATGCATAATTATTGGAATATATGACAGTATTGCCGCTGCAAATATCCATAGCCGCAAAACCTCCATTGACCAATAACCATTCTTCAATTTTTTCGGGAATACTGTCGGCATCGCATCTGAATTTTAATTCGGAAGGAGATGTTATCAAGTAAGGTTTTTTAGTGTCGATAATTGTAATTTTTGCATTGCGTGTTGTAAAATTGCCTCGCGCATCGGTTATTGTGAATGTTACTGTCTGATAGATATTGCTTGTGCAATTATCCGTTATAAAATTATTTTCGTCATAATTGTTTGTCCATACTGTTTCGGGACTGCAATCTTGCGCTGTTCCTCCTCCGTTTGCCACGAGCCATTCGGTAATTTCAGAAATATTTCCGTTGCCATCACATTCCAGATTTAAATCGGCAGGCGTTGTTATAATTTCAGGAACAATAGTGTCGGATATGATTATTTTTTGGGAAGAACTTTTTGTATTTTCCGATTTGTCTTTTGCCGTCCACGTGCGTATTATTAAAGTGTCGTTTGTAATATCGCTGTATTCCAATATAATATCTGCCGAATCCGTACAATTATCCGTTGGTGTTGCGTATCCTGTTTTTTGTGGCGATGCATCGTATGTGCAATCATTATTCATGTAAACAACAGTATCATTCGGAGGATTAAGCGCTGGTTTAACAGTGTCTATTATTGATATTGTCTGTATTTTTATTGTTTGTTGATTTGTAATGTCGTTTTTTCCTGTCCATTTTCGCTCTACGACAGTTGTTCCCGAATGTATGTAAACAGAATCGGTATAAATAACGATTGAACCTGTATCGTATAAGCAGCCATTATACAAAACAGCGGCAATTCCTGTATTAAATATTGATGTATCTGCATAACAGTTTGTGTCGGCATATAAAACCGTATCGTTAGGAATTACCAAATCAGGAACTTTTGGCTGCACTGCCGGCAATGAATAAGGCTGTTCAAGAAAACATGAAGTATCGGTTTCGAACCATGCAATAATTTTCGGAGATAATGAATCAAACGGTATATCATCGAAAAAATAAGCATATTCCGATAATGCCGAAAAAGGCGGATTTATGAAAAACGTATCGTTTGGTACGGCTGTGTTTATTACGCAAAGGCGGCTTGTATCGGGAGCATTTGTAAAATCGATAACGCCCGACACATTATAAAGAATACCGCACGAATCGGAAACGGTATTTGTTGAAATCGACAATAAAGAACAGTTATACACAATATCGCAACTCAATTTTCCTGCATTGGGTTCTCCCTCATTAGGCATGGAAATAGTTACATCTGCCAAAAAATTCTGATAATTTGTAATAACCATCATATAGTATTTTCCTGCAACAGCATTATCTATTATCATGGTTTCGAACGAGTTCATGCTGTAACTGCACGCTATCGGACTTTGCCCGTAAAAATAATTGGCGCATGCTTCGGTAGGCGAATCAAATGGTCCCCAGATGGCAATATCTATATCATCTTGAAAAATGCTGCTTTCAACATGTATTACTATTTGTCCTGCCATTTCAACGCGCATGCAAAACCATGCTGGACGCGGGTATGTAGCGAGGCAACCATAGACAAAACCATCCTGTCCTTTGCAAATATCGCAAGTTGATATACTGTATTGCGGATGTTTAGGACAGGAAGTTGTTTCGTATTTCATAATGCCATCGGCGCAAAATGGAACAAATTTATTGCATCTGTTATTTGAATCCGGGTCGGAAGGATCAACTTCAACAATATTTGGCGGCGGTACGCTATAATCAAATATATGCTGACATTTTTCGTGTCCCGAATATGTACATTTAATACACTTGTTTTCATTATGTTGATGATTTTCATGAATGTTTTTTTCGGTTTGCGACAACAATTCAATTTGCATAAAAACCATGAATAATGCCGATATGAAAAACACCGTCTTAAATCGCAATTTATTATATATTTTGTCAAAAATTTTCATCCGAATATCATTTCCATGCAATAAAATTACAAAAAAAATATATTTAGTCTTAAAATAAGACAATTTTCCTTAATTTTTTTTGATATATGAAATTTAAATACCTGAAAATAAATTGATTATATTTTTATTTGTTTTGTTAAAATTATGACTGTAAACAAGAGTCGGTTTTTTGCCGATTATAATTGCAATTGAACATCATTTTTCCTTGATTCGGTTTATTCTTGCTGTGATTTTGAATGTCGGTTTTTCAATCATGTCATAAATACTGCGCTGCGATGTGTGAACTTGTCTGCCGAATAATTCATCTTTTGATTTCGGGCGTATATCATCGTGCAAAACAAAGCCTTTCAACTCTTTCGAATCTTCAGGAACTTTGTCAATAGGATATGTGTTCGACACGGGTTTCATAAAATATGTAACTCTGTTTATTTTGTTTTCGCCATTTATCATTGCCATATCAATCATAATATTTGCACATTCCGAAATTTCGACAGCCGAAATCGGATCTTCAGTTTTCTCGCGAATATAATAAACGCTTTGTCCGTTGCCCGAAGTGTGTATTTTATCTATTTGGTTGTTTTTGAAAAATGCTTTCATCGTTTTGCCTTTCATCTGATTGAAATGAGCGCTGTCTTCGCGCATTATTACCAGTGCTGGCGACGAAAAGTCGGCATAATCAATCTGGTTGTTTTTGCTGTAAAATATTGCAACTCCCGATGTTATTTGTGTATTTTCGTTCCACAAAATCGGCAAATGATACATGTATGTAGTAGAATCCAAAGAATGATAAACCAGCGAATCGCACAATGCCTGAAAATCGGATTTGTAAATTTTTACATGATGATAAGCAAAGGTGTTTCGTACTGTTGTGTCGCGAGTTACTAAAATCTGTTTAATTGAATCCTGCGGATTTTCTGCAAGATTAAGAACCGATTTGTTTTTTGTTATATCAAGTTTTATGTTATTTTTGTTGATACTTTCATGTGCTGTTGTATCCGATATAATGTTTTGCTCGATGCTGTCAGTTGTTACAGTATCGTTTATTGATGTAATATTCAATGAGTCGGAAACGATATTTTTATGCGCAGTTGTATCTTTCTGTATTATGGTGTCAACAATTATTTTAATATTTTCCATCAGAGTACATATCGTATCGGCAACTAAATAAGTTGTGTCGCTTAACTGATTGGCTTCTTTCGGTACGGAATAGTAAAGCGCTGAGGGATTCTCGGTTACAAAAACCGTTTGATAGTCATCGGCAATTCGGGCTTTGTCGCCGAAAATTATAATTTGTTGAACAGTGTCAATCATTTGAATATTGCCAAACAGTAATGCGTTTTTTGTTTTATTATCGAACCAGACGGAATCTGTCCAAACTTCCTGTGTTTCGGATTGTATATGTACGTCCGAAGAAAATGTTATTTCGTTTTCGTTTGGTTTGTAAACGCCGAAGTCGCTTGACATTATGTTATTGTTGTTCCATGTTTTTGTATTTCCTTTGAAAGTAGTAATGTCGTTATGCGTATCGTAGAGCATTGTGTCGCAGGCAAGTATTATGGAATCGTTTTTCATTGCAACATCATTTATAAAGGTGAAAATTCCCGTATATCCTTCAAAAATTCCATTTATACTTTCTATTGTGTCGCGGTTGCGTACGAGCGTTCCTCCCTGTGCATACGTTCCTATGTTGCTGTCGATATTGTAATCTACAAATTGGGTCTTAAGCGTTGCATTTCGTTCATTGTCAATCATTTTTACAAGTCGTCCTCTTACTTTGGCATAAATTCCATCATAAAATATTTTTTCGCCGTATAAAGTTGTAGATTCGTGCCGCACTACAACGTTTCCGAAAAATTCTATTGTGTCGTTCGGAAAATAGTGATAAGCGCTGTCGCAGGTTATTGTTGCTCCGTTTATTTTGTGTGTATAAATTACGTTTCCTTCGTGTTTGTGAACCTGTCGTCCGTAAAGATACGAAGGATATGCAGGACGCATAAAATCAGCCTGAAAACCGAGATGTATAGTATTCTGATTTCCTTTATTTTCCTGTGAATATGCAATTAAAGGAAAAATAAACAACGCAAGCAACAAACGTAATTTCATTGGTTATTATTGATTTCGGAAAATATTTTGTTTGATTACTTAATCCAGTTTTGACTTTCAAACTTACAGTTTTTGTAGTCGTCGTCAATTCTTATATATGTTTCTTCCTGTTTTTTAGCAAGCCATTTAATGATTTTCTCCATTTGTTTTTGTCCTTCAACCATATTTTTTATTACAGGAAAATCATCTTTGAGATTTGCTTTATGACTTGGAATAACTTCTTTTAATTTAACTATTTTATATACTTCGCGACCGTTATCGTCTGTCGATTTGAACGGATCTGAAATTTGTCCTGTTTTTAAATCTCTCAATACAAAATAATTACTGCCCAACTGGTCTTTGTCAAAACGCGGAGACAAAGTTTGTGTATTTGCAACCAGTCCGCCGTTCATGCGCGTTTTTTCATCCTGCGAAAAAAACAGCGCTGCCTGTTCAAATGTAATACTGTCGCTTGTTATCATGTTTTTGATGCTGTCTAAACGCGAAAATGCCTGTCGCTGGTCGTTTGACGAATATATGGGTTTCAACAGTATATGCCTCACGTTTATCAAATCTTTACCTTGTTTTTCAATCATTTGTATGATATGAAATCCGTATTCGGTTTCGACAATATGTGAAACCTGTCCGGGCTTCAATGACAGCGCAGCATTTCGAAATGAAACTACATAATTTGCTGCCGGAGATAAGCCAAGTTCTCCGCCTCGCTTTGCCGATTCAGGATCTTGCGAGTACAAAATGGCGAGAGTACTGAATTTTTCACCTTTAATAATGCGTTCGCGCAGTTCAAGCAATCTTTCTCTAACTTCAAAGTTTGCATCTGCCGTTGGCGGATAAACAGTTATTTGCTGAAATGCATATTGTTCGGGAATTACGGGCATACTGTCCTGTGGAATTGCTTCATAAAAACGTTTTACATCGGCAGGAGTAATTTCAATTCCCGATACGATTTTACTTCTCATTTGTTCTATCAAACTTTGATTTTCGACTTGTTCATACAACATTTCCCTGATTTTGGAAACAGGTTTTTTGAATTGATCTTCCAATGCTTTTTCGCTTCCAAGCCGCGAAATATGTTCATTTATTTTGTCATCAACGCTCGATTGTATTGCCGATTGAGTTACCGTCAAACTGTCAATCTTTGCCTGAGCAATAAGCAATTTGCTTTGCAACATGTCTTCAAGTACTCTGCAAAATAAATTTTCTTCGCTCAACATTCCATACATTTTTCTTTGGTATATGTCCATTTCAATATCCGACAAAAGCACGGCTTCGTTGCCTATTACGGCAATTACTTTGTCGATAACGGTTTTTTCTTTTTTTTCCTGTGCCTGCGATGTTGTTGCAAATATTGCTGTCAATAGCATCGACAATGCTGTTTTTTGTAGTAAATTCATTGTTTTTTATTTATTGTTATTGATATAAATTTTCGCATCATTATTGCTGATGCCCGCATTATATATTTCATCTTCCAATTTGCTTAGTAAATCGTGTTTGCGCTTGTTTAATATTATGGTTTTAATATTTTCATTTTCTTTTTCGAGCGGAGATATTGAACCTTTTTGCAATACCGATTGCAGTTTTACAAAATAACTGTACGATGCATATTTTGTTTCATAAAAACGGTTTGTTGTCAATATTTTTTCAAATTCATCGTAATTTGTATTTGTGGGCAACAGTCGCAACAATTCATAAACTTCAAGCCATTTACCTTTAAATGCGTCATACTTGTCGGCATACATTACACACAGTTCTTCAACTTTTTTTGCATTTGCACTGTTCGACACAAGACACATTTTTTTTATGTTTTCAGTTTCAGGCGTTTCTGTTTGTATTTTTATATAGGTTGCTTTTACCAAAGGCGACTGTATTCTGAAAAGATCTTTATTTTCGTTGTATATATTTTCAATTTCGTCTTGTGTTATAAGCGTATCCATATTTTTTGAAATATAATCGTGTTCGAGTCTGTATCTCAACAAAGATGAACGGTAATCTTCGATTTCTGCTTTTACGTTCTTTTGATTTTCGTCTAATAATTCTTCCGCTTTTTGGGTTATAAGTTGTCGCCGTACCCATGCCGAAGTATAAGTTGATATGGCGCTTACGCTGTCGGTGTCAATATCGTTTAATGGAAAAATATCAGCAAGGTCGCTTAAATATAATTTTTTTCCGCAGGCTTCGGCAAGCAAAGTGTCGTTACTGTGTTTGCCGCACGAGCAAACGGTTAACGACAATATTATTATTCCGATTATTTTGTTTTTCATTTTTATAAATCAGTTATAAATTATCTGCTGTAATTGGGCGCTTCGCGCGTTATTGTTACATCGTGAGGATGATTTTCTACAATTCCGGCAGCCGTGATACGAATAAAATTTGCTTTTTGCAAACTTTTGATGTCGGGCGTTCCGCAATATCCCATTCCTGCACGCAAACCTCCTACAAGTTGATAAATCACTTCTTCAAGTTTGCCTTTGTGTGGAACCTGCGCTACAATTCCTTCGGGTACAAGTTTTTTAATATCATCTTCCGAATCTTGAAAATATCTGTCTTTTGAGCCGCTTTGCATTGCTTCGAGCGAACCCATTCCGCGATACGACTTGAATTTTCGTCCGTTCAGTATGATTGTTTCGCCGGGCGATTCTTCAACTCCTGCAAACAATGAGCCTGCCATGATAACATCGGCGCCGGCGGCTAAGGCTTTTACAATGTCGCCCGAATAACGTATTCCGCCATCGGCTATAATTGGAATTTTGCCGTTTACTGCTTTTGCTACATCATATATCGCTGTTAACTGCGGCACGCCAACGCCTGCAATGATGCGTGTCGTACAAATCGAACCCGCTCCTATTCCTACCTTCAAAGCATTCGCTCCTGCCTGCATCAAATCAATTGCCGCTTCGCCTGTTGCTATGTTTCCTACTATCACATCAAGGCTGGGATACAGTTTTTTTACTTTTTTCAATATATCTATGACGCCTTGCGAATGTCCGTGAGCTGTATCGATTACTATTGCATCAACAGATGCCGATACCAGCGATGCAATGCGTTCGAGGGTATCGCGTGTTACGCCTACTCCTGCCGCAACACGCAAACGTCCTTTCACATCTTTGCTTGCTTCAGGATTGTCTTTGATTTTGGTAATATCTTTGAACGTCAACAAACCTACAAGTTTGTAATTTTCGTCAACTACGGGCAGTTTTTCGATTCTGTGTTTCTTAAGTATTTCCGCCGCTTCTTTAAGGTTTGTTTTATTTGTGGTTGTTATAAGATTTTTTGATGTCATTATGCTGCTCACAGGCGTTTTCATATCTTCCTGAAAACGCAAATCGCGATTGGTAACAATGCCAACAAGTTTGTTGTTTTTATCGACAACGGGAATGCCGCCTATTTTAAATTCGCACATCACATTAAGCACATCGCCCACAGTTGCATTTTTTGTAATAGTGATTGGATCGTATATCATTCCGTTTTCGGCGCGTTTTACCTGTTTCACCTGTTCGGTTTGTTTTTCGATACTCATGTTTTTGTGAATAACGCCGATGCCGCCTTTACGCGCTATGGCAATAGCAAGTTCGGCTTCGGTAACTGTGTCCATAGCAGCGGAAACAATTGGTGTGCAGAGTTTGATATTTTGCGTAAATCTGCTTGAAATATCAACCTGATACGGAAGGATTTCGGAGTGTGAAGGAACTAACAGAACATCGTCAAATGTAAAGCCTTCGCCTTTGATTTTATCGTTTAAAAATGACATAATACATGGTTAAAAACGCGGCAAGTTACAAAAAAGTCAGCATATACAATTATTTTCTGTTTTTTTTAGCGAATTTTAAAAGTTGGAGAGCGTTTGTTTGTTTATTTGTCATTTCGAAACTGTCGAGAAATCTGTTGCATTTTGGCTGCGCCAAGCCTTCCTCACTGCGTTCGGAATGACGCTCTCTTAATTCTTAATTGTTTATTTATATTTGTTCGTCATTGCGAACCCGCAGGGTGAAGCAATCCAGACTTACGACTATAAATCGTCAATGCTGTTTTCTGCGTTTGCGTTCGTTTTCGTCGAGTATTATTTTGCGCATTCGCATGTATTTGGGCGTTATTTCTACATATTCGTCATCCTGAATGTATTCAAGAGCTTCTTCAAGACTGAAAATTACAGGCGGAGGCAAAATCACTTTTTCATCCGTACCCGATGCGCGAATGTTGGTAAGTTTTTTCGTTTTGCATACGTTTATCGACAGATCTTCGCTACGCGAGTGTTCGCCAATGACCTGACCTGTATAAATCTGTTCGCCCGGACTGATAAAAAATTTACCTCTGTCCTGTAATTTATCCATTGCGTATGCAATAGCCATGCCTGTTTCGAGAGCAACGAGCGAGCCGTTTATGCGTTTTTCAATATCGCCTTTGTATGGTTCAAATCCTTTGAAACGATGTGCAACTATTGCTTCGCCCTGTGTTGCTGTTAGCAGATTGCTTCGCAAACCTATAAGCCCGCGTGCAGGAATGTCAAAATCGAGATGTACGCGGTCGTCTCTGTGTTCTATGTGCAAGAGTGCGGCTTTGCGGCGTGTCGCCATTTCAATCGCTTTTCCCGAAAATTCTTCGGGCAGGTCGATAGTGAGATGTTCGACAGGTTCGCAGCGTTGTCCGTTTATGTTTTTGTCAACAACTTTGGGTTGTCCGATTTGCAATTCATAACCTTCGCGGCGCATGGTTTCGACGAGTATGCTAATGTGTAAAACTCCGCGCCCGTAAACTATAAACGAGTCGGATGTCATGCCGGGCTTCACGCGCAAGGCGAGATTTTTTTCGAGTTCGCGATCCAGTCTTTCTTTAAGATGGCGGGATGTTACAAATTTTCCATCTTTCCCGAAGAACGGAGAATCGTTTATGGTGAATGTCATGCTCATTGTCGGCTCATCTACCGCGATTGGCGGAAGGGCTTCGGGATTTTCGTAATCGGCAATGGTGTCGCCTATTTCGAAGCCGTCTATTCCTACAACTGCGCAAATATCGCCGCAGCGAATTTCATCTACTTTTGTTTTCGACAGTCCTTCAAAAACCATGAGTTCGCGTATTTTCGTCTTTTCGGAAGCGCCATCGTGTTTTACGAGCGAAACGTTATCGCCGGAACGTAATGTTCCGCGAGTGAGTTTTCCTATCGCTATCCGCCCGACATAGGGAGAATATTCGAGCGAAGTAATTAAGAGTTGCGGAGTTCCTTCAACAATTTTAGGTTCGGGAATTTCTTCAAGAATAGTATCAAGCAATATTGTAATATCTTTTGTCGGTTGCCGCCAGTCGTTCGACATCCAGCCTTGTTTTGCGCTTCCGTAAACAGTTTTGAAATTAAGTTGATTTTCGCTTGCGTGAAGATTAAACATTAAATCGAAAACCTGTTCGTTTACATCGTCGGGATGGCAATTGGGTTTGTCTATTTTATTGACGACAACAACCGGCTTCAATCCCAATGCCAATGCTTTTTGCAGAACGAATCGAGTTTGCGGCATTGTTCCTTCAAAAGCATCGACGAGAAGCAAAACGCCGTCAGCCATATTCAGCACGCGCTCAACTTCGCCTCCGAAATCAACGTGTCCCGGTGTGTCGATAATATTGATTTTATAATCTTTATACTGTACCGAAACATTTTTTGCGAGTATTGTTATTCCGCGTTCGCGTTCCAGATCGTTGCTGTCGAGTATCAGTTCTCCCGCTTTTTCGTTGTCGCGGAATATTTTTCCCTGTAAAATCATTTTATCAACCAGTGTTGTTTTTCCATGGTCGACATGTGCAATTATTGCTATATTTCGTATTTTCTGCATCTGTGTCATATAATTATAAAAAAATTACCTGACATATCAGTCGGTAATTTCTGTTAATATTTGTTTTATGTTAAGTAAATGTTCATAATTAGTTTATATCAAATATTTAGTCTTTCTTTGTATTCTGTTACAGTAAATACGATAAGCAATGGGAAAGATAAAGAAACTGGAATTGACAGCTATCCAGC
>JAISYZ010000133.1 GCA_031269545.1 Prevotellaceae bacterium | reverse complement strand
TTCTTTTTAAGGAGCGACTATTTACGACGCCGTTTTTGTTGTCGCGAAGTCAGAAAACAATGCTAATCACACCAAAGTGCCAATCTATTGACAAACTTTTCAATCAAAATTCTTGGAGAAACGTTTAGAGTGTCGCATTGTCGAAGTCAGGAAATTATTTTTCCTGATTGGTGTTTTTTAGAAAATTTTTAAATTCTTCTATTATTTTATCATCTATAAAATTTATTATTGATGCGGCTTTTGGTTTTTTGGTGTATCTGTACGTGTTTGATAAAGGAAAATATTCTATTTCTGCCGAAAAATCATCACGCAAACATGCCTTGTACTCAAAAAAAGTACTGCGCGAAATGTTAAGACGTTTTGCAAATTCATTTGCATTTCCCGTACAACCGCGAGATATAAGAAAATCCATGTATATCAATTTGCGTAAATCTATGTAGCGTGTGGGCATTGTGAAATTTTTCTTTTTTGTTTTTATAACCCACAAAACAAACGTGGGATATTCTTGCCCGCTTTTTCACAAGGTCTTAGGAAACCCATACAGTTGTAACAAGAAAACCCACGCATTGCGCGAGCATTTCTTTATTTACTACAACTGTATCAAATTCAAATAAATTTCCTAAGTTTAGTGAATTTGCGGGCAATAAAGGCTTATGCTTATATACTATTTTTTAATTTTATTATGTCATTTTTATACTTTTTATTTTGCTAAATTAATTCAAATAAATTATTTTGCAAAGTTTATAAAAAAAACGGATACAAGTCCGTTTTTTACGATCGCTAAATGCTGCTTATTCCGCAGTTCCTTGCCCTTCAGTAGGTTTTTCTTTGTCTTTGGGTTTCTCTTTGGGTTTACTTTTTCCCCAAAAACAAGTATCACAAATTATACAAGTGTTGTTGCAAAAACCTCCAACTACTGCATCCATCATTTCAGAATCCATTAACATGTCAATGTCTTCTTTTCTCTCCTGTGCCGACATGGGCATCAATTCATTGTTTTGTTTCATAAATTTGTTAAGTAAGTGTTCATAATTAGTTGTCAATATGCGTGTTTATAAAAAACTAAAAATGAGCAATATACAAATTAGATATGTTGAACTAATTCTGTTCAACTACTTATTTTATTGATTAAACATGTAGCAAAAATATACACTACTAGTCCGAAATGAACGGACTTATGAACAAATTATTTTTTCTCGGCAGATTTATCGCTGCTTATTGTTCCCGTTTCCGAACTTATGCCTGTTTTTATGTTGTCGGATGATGAATTTCTTCCGAAATTAAACTTATATGAAACATTCAGCATTAATGTTCTGAAAGCGCCTGTATAATATATCCAGTTTGCGTAAGGCGCTATTTTGGAATAGTTGATTACACCCTGTTTTGAATAGTTTTTAGAAAAAGGCTGATACAGGGTTAAGGCTGTTGACAACCGGCCATCTAACCACGTTCTCAACAGGGTTAAATATATGGAACGCCCGCTTGTCCAAAGCGTTTCTCCATAAAACTCATTAATGTGAGTAAACATTACGGTTGAAAATGTCCAGCGTTTCCAAGTCAGAGATGTATTAAGGCGCATCCATAAATTATTGTATGTGTGATTATAACTGTCGCTTTTATTTTCGTATCTGTTGTATCCGAAAGCAAGCGACATGCTCAACCAGTCGAACAAATCGGGCGAAATTTCCAAGCCTGTTTTCAAAGCATTAATATTATTTACATTGGCAGGCATACGCACAACAGTATTGTTTTCCAGATAAGTTTCTTCAAATATATCATTTTTGGTAAAATTATAATAGGCATACCAGTCTATATCAAATTTCCCCAATCCTATAGTCCCGTCTAATCCCTGGTCCCAGTGCATAACCCTGTTTAAGTGCAGGATTACCTCGCCTTATCTGAATTTCATCAATTACCTGTGTGGCAGTACTTAAATCGGCAATGCCCGGACGTATAGAATTAAAAGAAAAAGAAAAGCCAAGATAATTTCTATCGTTAAATACATATCTGCCTGATATATACGGATTAAATTCAAACCTCACATATTTATATTCATCGCTTACCTTAGTATAATTTCGGTGTAACAGAAAATATAAATCAATATAAAAGTTTCCGAAACTTCCCGACAACTGATTCTGTGTTGTTGTTACATTTCTTTTTACGTTCGACAAACCTGAACTTGTACCTGTATATGTATTTTTTGCATTTGTGTATTGATGATACAAAACTGTTCTGAATGTTATTTTATCCGAAAATTTTATGCTGTACAAAGCCTGAATAAATATTCCTTGAGATTTGGCATCAACATTGTTTGTAATATCATTTATTACTGCTGATGCATTGTTTAATTCTCTGTAATTGTTCAGACTTTTTAATTGAGTGGAATAATAAGTGGAATAAAGTGTAATAAACTGTTTTTCGCCGAAATATTTTCTGTAATAAACGGCAGATTTATAGGTTTTATCTTTTCCGGACGACAGATTATATTTGTTTGTAGTATCGTTGCGTATTCCCGAATTATAAAATACGGAGGTTTTATTGTCGCTTGGCGTGTTTTCTGCCGAATATTCCGCCTTTATGTAAAAACGTTCTTTTTTAGGTCGCGAATAAATATACGCCAGAGCAAAGTCGTTGTTGATTCTCGAACCGGTGCGCCCTGTTGTTATCTCGTTTCTGTGAAAAACTCCGTTGTCCAAATTAAATGTTTCATCTGTTTTTTCTACATTAAAATGTTTTGATTTGTTATAATTGAAATTATAATTCACAGCAAATTCCGAATTTTTGTAGTTAGTGCGCGTTTCAATATCTGCGCTTCCTCTGTTTCGGTTAAGGGTTTTGTCCACGCTTATGCTGTTTGTTATTCCGCGTTCCACCTTTTTTGTTATGTATTTTATTACAAGCCCGACATCTGTACCATACTCAACACTCGGACGGTCGATGTATTCAACGCTGACAATATCTTTAGGCGATAAATTTCGAATTTGTTTAACGGTTGCTTCGTTGTCGTTAATATAAAGTTTCAAATCACCTCTTCCCCAATATTGTATCATTGTGCTTCCCGGCACAACGGATAAGCGGGGCAGTTTCATTGCATTGAGCAGACTTATTCCATCGCCTGTTACTTCTTTTTGTTTTTGCGTAGGATATACAATTCTTCTATCATCAAACATTTTGGTAGTACGCGCCTTTATTTCTGCGCCCTGAAGTTCGATAGCGGCTTTGAATAAAACGATATTACCCAAATCAATATCTTTTGTCGGTTTTTCAAAATCAAATTCCTGAGTTTCGTAACCAACAAATGATATTGAAAGTTTATAATTTTCGCTGGTAATAAGGTTTTGCAATATAAATTCTCCGTTTGCGTCAGTTTCCACGCCTGCAATAATTTCATTGTTTGCGTTTTGCAAGACAATATTTGCCGAAGCCACAGGAATTGAATCTTCGCCTGTAACTCTTCCTTTTACAGTTAAATTTTGTGCAAAGGCAGCAGTTACAATCAACTGCAAAATACTCATTATTATTATTTTTTTCATATTATTCGTTTTTTGATAAAATTATGTTTGGTTATCAAGATGCAAAATTAATAAAATACATTTAATAGCTTATATTATACAGTGATTTTGGCGCTTTGGGACAATTCGTATCGGGATAATACCATTTATCATCTCCGTATGCTTTAATTAGTCGCTATTTAAAAAGAATATAACTTATTTATTAACAAATAATTACAAATGAAAATATTTTTACAAAATCATTAAACCAAGCAAAATAATTGTCAATAAAAATGTCCCGTCAGGGACAAAATGTCGGTAGAAACATAATTGCCGCCGATATTTTCGCGCGAAGCGCTGTCGATGACATGAAACACCGTCGGCAACTCGCGCGACATGCATGTGTCTGAGTTTCTCCTGACTTTGTCACTGGGACACCCAAATACAAATAAACCTTTGTAAAAGCGAATATTTGCAGCAAAAATATT
>JAISYZ010000230.1 GCA_031269545.1 Prevotellaceae bacterium | reverse complement strand
GCGTTCTTTACCGTCTTTGTCTGTCCATTTTTCAATGTTGCGAAGTTTATGCTGTAAATCATAACGAGAATTTTCCGATTTTGCGTGTTGATTATTCAGTAAATTAACGTGGTCGCGGGTAGCACAGGCAATAACCAAAGCATCCATTGCGTGGTGGCGGTGGTCAATGCGTTTTTTCTGAAAACCTTTGGAAAGTTCCAATGGAATATCGGGAATATCTTTCCCGTTTTTGTTTTTACTTGTAAAACTATCTGATTCAGTCAGTTTGTTCATTCGTTGGAAACGCGGCAAAATCAAATCGTTCCAAATATCGTTCAAACCCCAATCCTGTTTCAATGTGGTTGTGATTTTTCCGTTGCATGGAACTATATTTTTAGAATTTACGCCGTCGTCCGTTGCAGTCGATTTTGCTTTTTCTCTTATTTCGGTTGCTTTATTAATGTCCTCTTCTTGATTTGCTGACAATTCTGCATCTGCTAAAATTTTTCTTGCTTGAACATCATCAATTCTCACAATATTAGATAATAAAGCCGAAATAAACTTGCTAATATGCCTCGTGTCATTCATTTGACGTTCAATCATTTTGTCTGGAATTTCGTCCAACAGAAGATTACGTTTTTTCGCACGAAGTTTTGAACTGTCGTAATGTTTGCTTATAAAGTCTTTGTACTCTTCTTCTGTGAAAATTTTTACGCTTCTGTTTGTGCCGGAAATACTAACAATCTCGCCCTTGTGCAGTTTTATAAATTCAAAACCCAAACATTTGTCTTTCAGTTTATTAACTTCGGCTTCGCAAATCACTTTATTGCTGTAACTGTCATCAAAATAGCGGCTTTGCGGAATAATATGTTCAATTTCATAAGCGGCTGTAAATAACTTGCTAAGCGGAATCATTTGTCCGGTGTATGGAGAGCGATATTTTTGTTCGAGCCAAAGTTTATATTTCTGTAAATCAGAACTTGACGGCTGCGCTGTTTTACTGATTTTTAGGACAAATTCTTTATCACTATCGTTGTCCGAAATATTTGAAATTGCATATTCCTCATAAATCCTCAAAATATCTTGTTGGGTTGGCGAGTACGGACGAACATTTTCTACTGTGATATCATTCTGCAATTCAGCAAGCAACGCCTTGATACGCAAATTTGTGTTTTCGTTTTCAGTTACTCTATTCGTGTCTTCTTTCCGCTTTTCTGCTGTTTGTTTCATTTCTCTGCCAAGTTCAATATGAATTTCATCAAAGAAATTTTCCGCACTTTGTCCGTAATGTTTCCAAATATCGCGAACTACTCGCAAAGTTTCCGTAATCACTTGTTCTACAATTGGATTTCGCAAAGAATGTTGTTTGAAATCATCTAAATATTGTTCTAAATCGGCAACAGTTTTCCATTTGCCTGCAATTTCTGCTTCTGAATGACGGTCATACACAACATATTGGGCAAGCCAAAGTTGCAAACCTTGAAAATCCTCATTTTTAGTAAGATTTATTGCTTTTTCGCGAACACGCTCTTTAATATTTTCGTCATATTCGCCTGTAATGATTTTTGAAATTCTGTCTTTGGTTCTTTCGTCTATGTTTTCCCAATTCCAATATTTTCCTAAACGCATCAACGGCAACAACTTTTTAATTGCTTTTTCTGAAAATGAGCCGTATTCGCTTTTGAATGGCGGAAATTTCTTGAAATTTTCAACGAAAGAATTTTTATCTAAATTATGTTTTTCTGCAAACTTTCCTAATGCCTTTTCGTATTCAATTTTATCTGTAACAGAATAAATTATATGCCAAAGTTTATATTCCGTTTCAGAAGTCAGAAAATCATCAAGTACATTCTCTACTTTTGCCAAACGTGTAGAAATCATCGTCTTGGTTTCGTTGCACGGATATTTTTTGTCTTCAACAAAATTCCAACGATAATCCTCTGCTTTTTCTTTTAACTTTTTCTGTTTAAGCAAATAGGTAATCAGCGGTTTTTGTTCAATTTCTTTGCGGTTATTCAAAAAATCAAACAGATTTTCGTAATCTTCAACGTTTTCTAAAAATTGCACCGTAACATCAGTATCATCATCTTTTCTGTAAATTTTCAAATTATACAACCATTGCAAAACTCGAAATTCCTGATAATAAGGATTTGATTTTGGAACTCCTTTAAAATATTCTTTGATTGTATTTCCGTCTTTGTCTTTATATATTCTAAACTCCAAAGAACAATTCCCGATATTTGATTTTTGACTTCGCAAGGGGCGTTGATAAAAAATAATGTCTTTGACAAACAAATCAACAAAATTTTTGCCGTTCAACTCGTTTTGGTGTTCCTTATTGTTTTTATATAACTCTATAACACAATCGTTAAACTTTTCTTCGGTAAATAATTCAGGTTGCAGTTCAATTTGTTTTTTTAGAATCTGCTCTAATTCAGTTCTGTAAAATTTTCGTTCAATGGTGCGCACCAATTTCCCCCGAATTTTTTGTGTCGGATTTTGTAAAAGTGCTTCGTAAATGTATGTTCCAACGGTTTTTTCTGAATCTCGCAAGTCCTTTTCAGTTTTCAATTTTATTAATTTCCATTCGGTTTCCCATTCTGCATCGGTAGGAATAGAAAAACGCTGTTTTAACAAACCATTTTCTTCATATCTATCATTACCGTCATTATCAGTATCAACTGTTGCAATGATATTTTTCTCTAAACCAATCCATTGTGGAATTTCTTTTTTGAAAATTTTCCCTTTATTTCCATTTTCCAATTCAACAAGCAAAACCTTCAAACCCTTGTATATTTCATTTGTATCAACAATACTTTTAATAATTTGTCGGTCAAAATATTTGCGCGTTTTTGCTGTTTTTGTTGCGTCTTCATCATCTTCTCCCCTCAACTGATAATAGCCTCGTTTTTGATTGAAATTCAGTATCAACCACGCCAATTCTTCTTTGGTGATTTTGTGCGATAATGCTTTTTTACGTAAATAATATATTGTCCAATCGTAAGGAATTTTTATACTTTGTCCGTTTGCTTCAAAATCAGTAACCATTTCATTGAAAGAACTTTGGAA
>JAISYZ010000160.1 GCA_031269545.1 Prevotellaceae bacterium | reverse complement strand
TTTTCGTTATTGCAACGTTTACCTTTTTGTTTCCGCATAACCTTGCAGCGCAGACAAAGGACATTGCTATTACACTTACGGCGCAAATAGACAGTCTTGTAAAAAACACCAAACCCGATTATCTCGAATATCTAACTGTCCCAGAATTTAGACAAGCGGCTATTGAATGGGTAAAAAGATGATTAGAACAGATTCCAACAGGAGAAAGGGAGGAATTTGAAAAAGCAGCACGAGATGTGATAAAAGATAAAAATGAAAGAACTAGAATTGGAGTAGGAGCGATAGCAAGAAACTATAATCACCCTGAACGAGAAGATGCATTGGCAATAGTAGGAAATGGTTTTTATGAATATACAAAAAAATGGATAGCACAAACCAGACAGAAAACTGAGGAAACCAGACAGAGAATTTGGCAACAACTAATTGGATTTGAACAAAGAATTCAAAAACTTATTCCTGGAGGAGTCGACAATGCAAAGACACACTTTTTAGTAGACGTTAAAGGATTTGTAGAAGCTTTTAAAGAAGAAAACTACGAATGTGAGGAAAAAACACTTAATTTTTTAGAAGAAATGGGAATATCCACCGCAAATTTACCACGTAAGAAAAAATAAAAATCCATTGTTCGTCGTAGCGTTTCGCTATGTATGAAAGTAAAAATGCCAATCGCCTCCGCAGAATATTTGTGGAGGCGATTTTTGCATTTATTCGGCATAGAATTTATCCTTTTGCCATGCCGCAGATTATGCCGTTGCTCCTTTAAAAGTGAGATTTACGGATACAAAAAATTAATAACCAATAATCTCAAACCTAACAGGTTTCGGAAACCTGTTAGGTTTTATGACGCTTATTGTCCCTGACGGGACATTTTTATTGCCAATTATTTTGTTTGATTTAATGATTTTGAAATAATATTTTCGTTATGATGTAACTCTTTTTAGCGTTTCCGATAGAATTTTTCGTATCTGGTTAAGTTCCATGATTTTTTTTGTAATTAAAGTTGCTTTTTCCTCGTTGTTTTCTGAAATGCAACTGTTGAGTTCCAATGTAAACTTATCAATGGTTTGAGAAAGTAATTTTATTTTGTAAACAGTTATTGCTCTTGGAATTGTACGTTTCAACTCGTCTTCTTCGGGCGAAACATTTGAACCAAAACGTTTCCATATTTCGCTTAATTCGTATTCATCCGAAATGATATTAACAGCAAATTCCGAAATGTTTTTATCGATGTTGTTTACGAAGTGTTTGATTGTAAATTCGACACTTTGCTTCAAAAGGTTTTCGTATTCATCAAAAATTTGCTTATAACATGCGTTTTGCAGCGAAATATCGTCTTTTTTCAATTCGCCGATTATGTATTGAGCAACAGTATCGATACTTCCGTGCTGATTTTCAAACAAAGGATGATTTCCATGTTTCAAAAGAAAGTAAGTCAGTTCTTTTTCCTGTTCGTCGCAATTGCTGTCGATTGTAGAAACGCTGTTGATTTGTCGTTTTTTTTCGGTTATCAGCGGTTTTATTTCTTTATATTCCTTGCCGTAATATTTCTTTGCACGCTCGCGTTTTATTTCTTCTACCAGCGTATTTTCGTCGGCATCGAACAGCCGCGCACATTCTTTCAAATAAATCATTCGTGCGATATTATCGGGGATGACGCTGATTGACTGCACGACATCGCTGATTGTTTTGGCTTTTTTTGCAGGATCGTTCTTACTTTCAGACAGCAAAAGGTTGGTTTTGAAAACGATGAAATCCTGTTCGTTTTCGTTAAGAAAATTTTCAATTTCAGAAACCGAATGTTTGCGGGCAAATGAGTCCGGATCTTCGTTATCGGGGAAAAGTATAACTTTTACCGTCAATCCTTCTTCAAGCAAAATATCAATTCCTCGCAGCGAAGCATGAATACCGGCAGAATCGCCATCGTACATCACAGTTACTTCGGGCGAAAAGCGGCGAATAAGTTTTGCCTGTTCCACTGTCAGCGATGTTCCACACGAGGCTACAACATTATCAATTCCAGCCTGATACATCGATATTACGTCTGTATAACCTTCGACTAAATAACATTTTTGCTTTTTGACAATTGCATTTTTTGAAAAATATAAACCGTAAAGCGTTTTGTTTTTCGCATAAACGTCCGATTCGGGCGAATTTTTATATTTTGCAAAGTTTTTTTCAGCGCTAAGCGTACGTCCGCCAAAGGCAATCACGCGTCCTGTTACCGAATGTATGGGAAAAATTACGCGCCCTGCATAAAAATCTATAAGTTCGTCTGTCTGTTCGCGTTCGTAACATAATCCGGCTTTCAGCAAAAATTCTTTTTTGTAGCCATCCGCAAGCGCCTGCTTCGAAAACGATGACAACGCCCGCATACTGTATCCGAGTTGAAACTGACTGATTATTGACTGCGAAAATCCGCGTTCTTTGAAATAACTCAATCCTATTGATTTTCCTTCGTCGGTTTCCGTCAGATTTTTAGTAAATTGCTGTTGAGCGTAAGCAAGCGCAATCAAAACGCTTTCGCGGTCATCGTTCTGTCGCTGTTCTTCGGCAGTAAGCTGGCGTTCGTCAATTTCGATTCCGTATTTTTTTGCAACATATTTCAGGGACTCTACGTATGAAATATTTTCGTGTAACTGTACAAATGTTACAGCATTTCCGGCTTTTCCACAACCAAAACATTTGAAAATACCTTTTGACGGAGAAACCGAAAATGATGGAGTTTTTTCGTCGTGAAAGGGACAGCAGGCAATATAGTTTGCTCCGCGTTTTTTCAGCGAAACGAAATCCTGAATAATATCTACAATATCAACAGTATCAAATATTTTATTTATTGTTGTCTGGTCAATCATAACTTGCAAAGGTAAGAAAAATAATATTAATTTTGAAAATATTTCAAATGTTTTTTATAATTTTGCGCTGTTAATTTTATTCTCATTTGAATGCTATTCAACTTTATTTTTTTATAAATATAATTTGTAATTTACGAAAAAATATCATTTATTTTCTTAATTTTGCGTATTATTTAATATCAAAATTATGATAAAAAACAAAAATCACTATTGTATAATAATGGCTGGCGGCGCTGGCGTTAGATTCTGGCCATTAAGTCGAGATAAACATCCTAAACAGTTTCTTGATATTCTTGGAACAGGCAAAACGTTTATTCAGCAAACATTTGAGAGATTTGAAAAAATTGTTCCAAAAGAAAATATTCTGGTTGTCATTGGCGAATCGCACGTAAATCTTGTAAAAAAACAATTGCCCGAAATTGCAGACGAAAATATTCTGATTGAACCTGTTAGACGCAATACCGCACCCTGCATTGCTTATGCTACTTATAAACTGCTTGTTAAAAATCCCGATGCAACAGTTATCGTTTCGCCGTCCGATCATTTGATTTTAGACGAAAATACTTTTGCAGAAACCATACAAAAATGCATACTGGCAGCCGAATATAAAAAAACGCTGGTAACAATAGGAATTAAGCCTACACGACCGGAAACAGGCTATGGATATATTCAAATCAACAAAAAAGAAGGCGGCAAACTGGGAATTTTTAAAGTTAAAACTTTCACCGAAAAACCAAATATAGAAATGGCGAAAGTGTTTGTCGAAAGCGGCGAATTTTTCTGGAACTCAGGCATTTTCGTATGGACGCTTGATACAATAAAAAAATCTTTTGACGCCTATCTTCCCGATGTTTCCGAACTTTTGTCGGCAGGCGCCGATGTTTATTATACAGCGAAAGAGAAAGATTTTATTTTGAACGCATATTCCGAATGTCGGGCAATTTCGATAGATTTCGGAATTATGGAAAAGGCTCAAAATGTAGATGTTGTATGCGCCGATTTCGGTTGGAGCGATCTTGGAACATGGGGTTCGCTGTTTTTGCACAAAACAAAAGATGAATCTCAAAATCTGATAGATGCGAAAACTATTTTTATTGAAAATGTCAAAAATTCGATGATAAAAGTAAACCCAAATAAACTTGTCGTGATAAAAGACATTGATAATTACTTGATTGTAGATACCGATGATGTTCTGCTTATTTGTCCAAAAACAAGCGATAACGACATCAAAAAACTTGTGGATGAGGCTTTGTTCAAAAACAGAAGGTATTTTTAGCAAAGTACATATAAAACAAATATGCAATTTAACAATAATATGTTATTGTTTTCATTATATTGCAGAATAATTATAATTTTGTAAATAGATATTACTGATTACAATTAGTTTAATTTACCGTATTTTGTTTATTTTGCATGCTGACAGTTGTTTTTGAGATAGACACTAAGTCAATAAAATGTATATCAATACAGTAACTATGATATTTTTTGCTTTTTTAATAATTTGTATTTCATTCACGATAAATTTAGAAATAAAGTAATTATCAATATTGGCAGACAAAACAAAATGTTTTACTTTTTAATAATTAAATGCTATTTTATGAAAACTCATAATTAAAACATAGTATTTTATAAAAATAATTTGTTAAAATAAGGACATATTATATTTAGTCGTTCCTTAAAAGTGATTTTTGTATCTGGAAATTTTACTTGTTAAGGAGAGACTAATTATTTATTTGTTTGTAATCTCTTAATTGTAAATTATTAATTCACTTATGACTAACCACTGTGTTCTGTCTGCAATCTTTTCGCTTTCCTGCGTGGTCAACCTGTGGCGAAACAAGGCATAAAAAATACCGATACTTGCATATCGATATTCTCGTAAAATTAATACTTATTTTTGTTTATTCAGGCACAGTTTCCTGCGGCTGTTGTGTCTGTTCCTGTTGTTGAGTTTGCTGTGCATCCTGCTCTTCGTTGGCTTGTGTCTGTTCTATGCCAAATCCGGGTTGAGCGGCAGGGTTTTGCATCAGATTACTGTTTCGCTGAATGACAGATTCATTTGTCGTTGTTACATCGCTTCCTTTTCCGGAAGGAGGCCTAAGTGTTGCAATAACGCAAAGCAAACCAAGAGTAATTGATAAATACCATGTTGCTTTTTCGAGTGTGTCGGCAGTTTGGCGAACTCCGAAAATTTGATTCCCGGAAGCAAAATTTGCAGCAAGTCCGCCGCCTTTTGAGTTTTGAATCAGCACTATAAATACTAATAGGATGCTGACAATTATTGCTAAAACAATAAGTACTGAATACATCGTTTATTTATTTTTTAATTTTTAATTTCGTTTTCTTAAACCCTCAATAAGGGCTGCAAAGTAAATACTTTTTTTTGAATCCTGCAAACTTAATTTTTCATACACTTCAATTGCTTTTGAAATATAACCCTGTTCGGCATATATTTTTGCCAAAGTTTCGGTTACAAAATCATCTTCGTTAATCGTTTCTGTATCTATGTTTTCCGCCGTTTCCCCGTCTTCGTATTTATCATTTTCAGGTTCTATTGATATTTTTTGCGATGATGCTAAAAATTTATCAACTATATCGTCTGATGTTTCATTTGCATCGACAGTTTGGTTTGCAAAATAATCGGCAACAGGATAATCAAATATATTTTGTTTTTCTGTTTCGGGTTCTTCGTTCGTTTGTTCTTCTTCAACATCAAAGGTCTGTAATTCAACATTATTATCAACATTTTGAGTCGGTTCGAATAATCTGTCGTACAAAAGTTTGCGGTTTAGGCTGTAAATTGCTGCTTTGGTCAGATAATTGTCGAAATCATCTTTTTCGAGGCGTTGAATTTCTTTTGCCAGCAATTGCTGTCCTATTGCAAACCATGGTTTGTCGGCAATCAAATTTTGTAATGTTTTCAAGCATTTTTCGGATGGTTTGTATTCCATCTTCATTATTGATATTAAATTTGATGCGTTCATAATATTTTACCAGTTTGCAACGGATGCGTTAAAAATATCTTCAATAAGTTTATCAACAATTGTTTTTATAAGATCATCCTGAACGCTGCTTAGACTTTGCGCACTGTCAAAATCTTCATAAGCCGAAAAATCTTTATCAAAACTCCATTTTTCGTCAAGTGTATTTGTAAATTTCACATGCACTTTTATCAGCAATCTGTTTTTCGAAGCGATTTCGTCTGCTGTTACAGCAATTGAGTTTACCGAATATTCGCGAATTTCGCCTTCAAAAGCAAGGTCGGCATCTTTTGTAACAAGATCTAATGGCGTTTGTTTCACAAATTTTTCTCTCAACGCTTCGTTGAACGTATTGCTTAACGCAGGTATTACAATGGGAGCAATATTCTGAAAATAGTCGATGCTCACTGTTTTTGCCGCTCCGTACGATGCTCCTGTAAACGAATAAATTCCGCATGAAATTGTCGTTACACATGCAACCAACGCTAACGAAAGGTATATTTTTATTCTGTTTTTTTTCATTTTACGATTTTTAGATATTGTGTTCTTTGATTTTTCTGTATAGTGTACGTTCTGATATTCCAAGTTCTTTTGCCGCCTGATTTCGTTTGCCGTTATATTTTTCGAGGGCTTTGCGTATAAGTTCTATTTCTTTTTCGTCAATCGAAAGCGATTCATCTACAATTTCTTCTGTTTCGGTAATATTTTTATGTTTTGCCGTGATATTTATCGATGTCGGATTTGTTGGCGTTACGATATTTGTTTGGGCAAAATCGTTTTTAACCTCGGCAGGATAATATGTTGCCGTACGCCCTGTACTTAAATCGTGAACAACTTTTTTCAGTTCGTTCATATCTGCTTTCATGTCGAACAGTATTTTGTAAAGAATTTCGCGTTCCGAATCAAACGAATGATGATTGTTGTTTTTTCCATAAATCACAGGCAAAGTTGACACTTGATCGGGTAAATAATGTATCAATACGGTTTCGTCAATTTCGCGCGATTCTTCGATTATTGATAATTGTTCGGTAATGTTTTTCAGTTGTCGGATATTTCCTCTCCATTCATAATTTTCGAGCATCGTACGCGCATCTTCGGTGAGCGAAATAACAGGCATTCTGTATTTTTCGGCAAAATCGCCTGCAAATTTTCTAAACAGCAAATATATATCATCTTTGCGTTCGCGCAGAGGAGGAATATTTATTGGAATAGTATTCAAACGATAATACAAATCTTCGCGAAAACGTCCGTTTTGTATTGCTTGCGATAAATTTATGTTTGTTGCAGCGATTACTCTTACGTCTGTTTTTTGCACAAGGGATGAACCGACTTTCATAAACTCGCCCGATTCAAGAATACGCAAGAGTCTGACCTGTGTTGACAAAGGCAATTCGGCAACTTCGTCAAGAAAAACAGTACCGTTATTGGCAACTTCAAAATAGCCTTTACGGGTTTCTTTTGCATCGGTAAACGAGCCTTTTTCGTGTCCAAAAAGTTCGGAATCAATAGTTCCTTCGGGAATTGCTCCGCAGTTTACGGCAATATATCTGTTGTGTTTGCGCAAACTCAAATGATGTATCACTTGCGGAAAAAATTCTTTGCCAACTCCGCTTTCGCCGAAAATAAGCACCGACAAATCCGTTGGAGCAACCTGACAGGCAATATCCAAAGCCCGATTGAGTTCGGGATTATTGCCGATTATTCCGAATCGCTGTTTAACTTGTTGTATGTCTGTTGTCATAATAAGGTTATAATCAAATAATATAATGTATAATAATACTATACTTCATGCGGTATAATTTTGTGAATTATCAATATTCTGGATTAAATCGTTGAGTTCCGCTACGCTTCGTTTGCTTCAGGCTAACGCCTTCGCAACGATACTCTAATCCTTGTCGTCATTGCGAGGAGCGAAGCGGCGAAGCAACCGAAGTTCGGCGTAGCCAATCCAGAAATTTTATTTTTCACATTTTTAATTTCACATTTTTACACCGAGCAAAGTATAAATATAACTTACAAAGTTACATGTTTTTTTGAATAATAACAAATCGCCGCAAAGTAAAAATTCTCGAATTTTTTGGTTTTTGAAAAAATTGTTATAACTTATGCACAAATAATGTAAATATTGCAGGCTTCTGAATTGAATAAGAAAACAAACCTCTTTTCTACCTGATTGTAACAACAAAACAACCTCTGTTGCAGGACAATTTACCCCACAGAATTACTTTATTGCCTTATTCTTGTTTGTGAAATTTAATGATTAATGTTTGTTTGTCGGAGTCTTTTTGATTTGCATGATTACATGATTTTGTTTATTTGTAAACTTGCTCGGCGTAGCCAAACGAAGCGGAGTTAATCCAGATATTTTTTTCATTCTTATTCACTATTTTTTTATCTTTCGTAAACCTAACAGGTTTCGGAAACCTGTTAGGTTTTGTTTCTTATTCGTCATTGCGAGAGCGTTAGCCCGAAGCAATCCAGAAT
>JAISYZ010000113.1 GCA_031269545.1 Prevotellaceae bacterium | reverse complement strand
ACAAATCACAACAGCATGGTTATTTATTATTTAATTTTTTGAGTGGTACTTTTCTTGACATAAACGACAAAAAGACACGCAATGAAATAAATAAAATAAAGGAAGATATAAATAATTATGATTTTTCAGATAAGCCTGAAACATTGAATCTATTGTTATCTTCGGGAATTATTTGTGAGGATGATAGCATAAACGAAAATATCACGCTGCTTAAGTCTGTATATCAAAGATTTAATGAAAATATTAAAACATTTGTAATAATGCCAACATTAAATTGTAATTTGGCATGCACATATTGTTATGCTGGTAAAAATCTTAAATATGAAAGTATATCTAATGAAGTATTAGAACAACTTAAAATTTATATTAAGGAAGAATGCCATGCGAAAGTAAAAAAAATATTTTTACAATGGTATGGCGGAGAACCTCTTCTTGAGTTTGACATAATTAAAAATTTATCATCTTTTATAAAGTCCTTGAATATTCCATTTTATGCAGATATTGTAACAAATGGAGTTTTATTAACGGAAGAAAAAATTAATTTATTAAAAGACTTAGAGATAAATACTATACAAATAACATTAGATGGAATAAAGAAAACTCACGATAAAAAACGTAAATTTAAAAATAATAAAGGCACATATGATATAATTATGAAAAATCTTTTAATATTGCACTCATATTTAAAACAACATAAAGAAATTAGCGTTAATATAAGAATTAATATAGATAAAGATAATAAAAATGAGTATCATGTTATTTATTCCTACATAAAAGAAAAGTTTCCTTTATTTTATCCTTATCCAGGGATAATAACTCAATATCAAACTTGTAACAATAATATTAATTGTATTACTGATAAAACAGAAATTGCAGAATATTTTTTTGAACAATACCAAAAGCATGGCATTAAGTCGATTGAATATCGATCCCTTATTAAAGGTATTATGCCTTGTATGGCGGAATGTATGAGTACGAATATGATAGGCCCAAAAGGTGAAATGTATTTATGCCTTAAAGATGTGGGAGATGAAAAAGAAGTAATAGGGAACATATTTATAGGCAAAAGAAATCTATCTTTGGTATCTGAATATTGTGTTGGTGGTATAAGATTTAATAATATTCAATGTCATAAATGTAAAGTTTTCTGGTTGTGTGGCGGCGGCTGTCCTAATCATAAATATCGAAATAAAAAATATGGTGAAAATCATGATATTTGTAATCCAATAAAAAATATAGAAGTATTAAAAAAATTTTTAGATTTGCATTATGAAATTAAAAAAACAAAATCACATGAATAAAAAAATTTTTTTAACAATACTTTTGTTTATAACTTCATTTACAGGTTATTCACAAATTGTAAACATTGACAGTTTAAGGCAAATCTGGCACGCCGAAATTGATTTTATTGCAAAAACAATACAGGAAAACAGTATAGATTATTTGCGCGGAATAACGCAGGAAGAATGGGAAAATGGTATAAATGAAATTCACAAAAAAGCAGATGAGGCAAATACAAATACGGAATATTATTATACTTTACGTTATTTCGGCGCATTGATAAATGATTTACACGCCGAATTTCCTGATGATGGAGTTTACAATCGCACTAAAATTTTTAAGAAAACCGATACAATATTTCCTGTTTGGGTAAAATCGTGGCATGATTACAGGACATTTGTAATACGCGATTTTTCAGGGAAAATACCTGAATATTCGGAAATAATTTCGGTAAATGGCATATCGGCAAAAGAAATCTCGTTTGAAAAACGAAGATTAATGCCTATGGAAAACCGTGTGGCAATGGCATCTACATCGTCCAAAAATGAAGGCGATCCTCGCACCGGAACAAATTTTGCAAACTATCTGTTTTGCGAAAATATTAAACATCCTTTTGTTGTAGAATACAAAACAGATAACGACACTTTACTACATACGGTAACACTCGATGGAATGCAACGTAACGAAATTTATAAAATACAGAAAAAAGATGAAAATATTGCGAAAGAAGGCTTTGCTGCGATTTTCAGTTTTGGAAAAAACACGATAGATTACCGTAAATTAAACGACAGTACAGGCGTATTAAAGATTAACATGTTTTTAGGTTCTGGATTTTTGCGTTTTCTTTTTGCAGGTACAGATACCGGATTTTATAAAAAACTTGCAAAATATATGAAACAAATAAAAAAAGATGGAATTAAGCATTTGATAATTGATTTACGAGATAATATAGGCGGGTATCAATACGATATTTATGAATTACTTGCCTGTCTTACAGATGAAAAATTTTGTTTATCCGTGATGAATAAAGTAACAAATGAGGTCAAACAAGAACATAAATGGTTAACAAAACGTCTAACAAAACAATATAAACGTATTTATGGTAAAAATCATCCCGATGCCTTGCGCTCGGTAGAAATATTTAATTCCATGCCTGTCGGTTCTTATTTCAGAACCGATACAATACTTTCAATGCAATACATGCCGAAATATTCTGGTGAAAAGTTTGCAGGCAAAACATATTTGATTACAAATGGAATGTGCTATTCTGCAAGTATCATATTTACAGATTTATTTAAATCGAATAAATTAGGTTTGGTTGTGGGAGAATCTCCCGGCGGATATACAACTGTTACAAGTGGAGATGGAGTTACAATAAGGTTGCCGTTTTCAAGATTTATACCGTTAAACGTACCAATTGCTTTGATGGGTACAAATATCCCCGAAAAATACGAATATCTAACTCCGGATATTCCAATAGAACCAACCATCGAAGAATGGCTTTACGATAAACACGATTCATTGGATAAATTAGTAAAAATGATTAAGAAAAATGAAATAGACTATTATAAATTATTAGAATAATTTTATAAAATAAATAAAATTCGCAAAATAAAATTAACTTTGCAATCTAATTTAATTTTTGTTGTTTACAAATAAAGAAAATTTATTGAGCGCTTTCCCCACATATCAGCAGTTGGACGCAATGGATTGCGGAGCAACCTGTCTGCGAATGATTTGCAAATACTACGGCAAAACATTTGCTGCTGCTACTTTGCGCGAGCGTTGCCACACTACGCGCGAAGGCGTTTCGATGCTCGGAATCAGCGATGCAGCCGAAAGCGTTGGCTTTCGCACTGCGGGTGTTAAAATCACTTTCGAGCAGATTTGCAATGAAGCGCCGTTACCTTGCATTGTACACTGGAATCAGAAACATTTTGTTATTGTTTACAAAATCAAAAAATCGAAAAACAACGAAAACACAGTCATTTATGTTGCCGACCCTGCCGCCGGACTTTTGGAATATCGCAAAGAACAGTTTTTAAGATGCTGGCTGTCAACATTAGACGAAAAATCGCAAAAATGCGGCACTGCGCTTTTGCTTGAACCTGCGCCTCAATTTTACGTTGAAGAAGGCGAAGACGACAAAAAAGGCTTGCGTTTTGCCTATCTTGTCAAATATCTTAAGCCTTACAAACGCTACCTCGTTCAACTTGCTTTGGGGATGTTTACCGGAAGCATTTTAAGTTTGATACTGCCCTTTCTCACTCAGGCTGTTGTAGATACAGGAATAGGAACAAACAATCTGAATTTTATAATTGTAATGCTCATTGCTCAAGTTATGCTAACTGTCGGACAAATGGCAAACAGCCTTATTCGCAGTTGGTTAATGCTTCACATGACTACGCGCATAAGCATAACGCTGATTTCCGATTTTTTGAGCAAATTGATGCGCCTGCCAATTTCGTTTTTCGACAGCAAAATGATAGGCGACATTATGCAGCGTATCGGCGATTATAATCGCATACAATCGTTTCTTACAGGCTCGTTACTCAGTATTGTCATGGCTTTGGTAACTTTTGTGATTTACGGTTGCGTAATGGCGGGATACGATTTGGGCATACTCGGAATTTTTTTAACAGGCAGTATTTTATATATTGGTTGGATATTGATATTTATGAAACGCCGCCGCAAACTCGATTATATGCGGTTTCAGGAAGCGGCTGCAAATCAAAGCAATATAGTACAGTTGATTTCGGGAATGCAGGATATAAAACTCAATAACTGCGAAAAACAAAAACGCTGGGAATGGGAACGTATTCAGGCAAAATTATACAAAATAAGCGTCAAAGGCTTGTCGTTGCAGCAAACGCAAACAGTAGGCGGCTTGTTTATCGACCAGACGAAAAACGTTTTCATATCCTTTCTTGCAGCAAGCGCAGTTATCAACGGCAGCATGACTTTGGGAATGATGACAGCCTTGCAGTACATAATTGGACAGTTGAACGCTCCTTTGTCGCAATTCATATCGTTTGTACAGGCAACGCAGGATGCAAAAATAAGCCTTGAACGGCTCAACGAAATTCACACCAAAGATGACGAAGAACCCGCAAATGCCGAAAAAATACGTACAATTCCCTCAAATGCTGATATTCAGTTGCGAAATCTTGTTTTTCAGTATGACGGACCACATTCCGAAAAGGTGTTGAACAATATAAATCTCACAATACCAGCAAATAAGGTAACGGCGATTGTAGGCGCAAGCGGCAGCGGAAAAACCACAATGCTGAAACTGATTTTGGGATTTTATAAACCTGTTGAAGGCGAAGTTTTGCTTGGCAATAAAACGCTTGAAAAATACAGCGACAGTTGTTGGCGAAGCAAGTGCGGAGTTGTGATGCAGGAAGGTTATATCTTTTCGGATACGATAGCAAACAATATCGGCGTATCCGACGAAATTCCCGATATGCAGCGCGTACAGAAATCGGTTGAGATTGCCAATATTGCCGAATTTATCGACAGTTTGCCTTTGGGTTACAACACAAAAATAGGACAGGACGGACACGGATTAAGCACAGGACAGAAACAGCGTTTGTTGATTGCCCGCGCCGCCTACAAAAATGCAAAATACCTGATTTTCGACGAAGCCACAAACTCGCTTGACGCCAACAACGAAAAATTTATCATGGAAAAATTAAAATATCTGTTTGAAGACAAGACGGTAATTATTGTTGCGCACCGTTTGAGTACCGTTAAAAATGCAGATAATATAGTAGTGCTGGATAAAGGCAAAATTGTGGAAGAAGGCGCTCATAATGAACTGATAGCAAAAAAAGGACATTACTACAATCTTGTAAAAAACCAGTTGGAACTTGGCAATTAACGAAACACTTAATATTTTAAAAATTGGTTAAACTGTTAAAAAATGAATTTATTTATTGTGGTCTTTATATAATGCTTATAATCTATTCTAATATTTATAGGGTTTTTCGGTATTATTTACAACAAATTGTTAATAAATGAAATTTAAAAATAAAAAACATAAATAATCGAGCAAATAAATTCACTGTATTTACAAATAAAGCAACGATTTCAGGGAAATTACAATTTATAAGCAAATAAATTCAACCAGATTTAACGGTATGTTTTTGTAAAAAAATTGATATTATAAAAAATAAAATTATTAAATTTGTGGCAAAATAAATAAACGCAAAATTATAATAACTTTAAAAATCATACAAAATTTATCTCACTATATAAGCGGATTTTTTAGCCTTGCAAGCATAAAAAAGCCGTACTTGATATTAATTAACAAAATCTCTCACCGGATTGCATTACTAACTAAAACCAAAAACGGCATGCAAAGGTAGTAAAAAAGACTGAACAGACAAATGTTTGTTTGGTTTCGGCGAAATTAAACAATTAAGAGTAGTCGATGCAGTTTCTGAAATTCTGTATAAATCAATTTCGGACGGATACCAAAAACCGTATAAACATTTTGGGGCGCTACCGAAAAGCCTTATGAGTAGGAAAATTTTAATTTATAATATTATGAAAAAGATTAATAAAATAAAATTAAATCCATTATCAAGAGGAGAACAAAGCAAGATTAACGGAGGAATGACAATTGATGAATTATTAAACTATTTATGGAATTCGACACCAGATGGTGGCAATAGTTATTGGACACAAGTTGCAGATGGTTCGTGGATGGGAACATATAATGGTTGTAATGGTGTGCTAGACTCAAATGGAAATTGGTCTGGTTGGTTTTAGTTATTTTGGATCATGAAAATAGTCCATCTAAAATATTGCTTTCACAGAAGCATTTAGTTTTAGATTGGACTTATTTTTATTCATATACCTATTATGGAAAATAAAAATTTATTAAGAATAAATATATTTTTAACATTATTACTATCAAATGTTTCTGTGATTTTGGCTCAACAACAGTCAAAAAAACAATATGATGCTATTTTAGAAAAAGCACATAAAAATATAGAAAGAAATTATCATATATCGCAATCCGCTGATTCGAAGTATTATGAATTCTTTGATGTGAAATATTATGAATATGTTTTTCAGAGAAATAATTTTGATATGTATTATTCTGTTGATGCAGAAGGAATAACACATAGAATTTACATAAAAGAAATTAATAATCAGATGCCGGGAGAATTTTACTGCAAAAAGGCAAGATTGCTGAACATAAAAAAAACCGAAACTGCCATGGTTCCTTTTGAAATTACGGATAAATTGTTGCATGAAGCCAAATTTATACGGAAATCCGAAAAAAAAGATACAATTATTAATACAAAAGGAAATAATTTAGTTAGTGGAATGAGCAATATCATACATAAAACATTAAATAATAAAAGATACAGTACAATTTTCCCTAATACATCGCATATAAGAAGTTCAAAAGTTTGTCGCCGTCCTTCAATGCTTCTTATCAATGAAAAACATGAATATGAAATAAATGATACAATAATTGATGACAAAATACATTTTCACATTAAAGACAATTTTTTGTATGAATATAAATTTAGCAAAGCAAAAGTTACTTTATCCAGCAAGTCATTATCACAGGCAGAAATAAATAAATTGATAGATGAAGAAAAAAGGATAATTGGAGAATGGGACAGTTTCAATGAATCAGGATATACTGAATATATTATAAATTCAAAAGATTATGGAATAATTTTTTATGATGAATACACAGAATATGTAAATAAAAAAGGAGCAAAATTTTTTAGCGATACTAAATATCATTTCAAAAAAATAGATAAATATTACTACGAAGTTTTCAGAGAAAATTATTTTCCTCTTTATGAAAGAAATGTATATTGCGGATTTAATAAAGATAATTTATATGCATACGTTTATAAAAAATCAACAATAAATAAAGGTATAAAATCCGAAGAGGATTTAAAAAAACAGGGAAAATTTGAGTTAATAAAGCAAAAAGAATACAGTGATTTTTGTCAACCTGTATTTTCTATGGAGGGCGAACTAAAAGCGATTTGGGACAACTTCAAGAAAAATTTTCACTAAAAATATGGTAATTTTAATAATTAATAATGGAAAATAAATTAAGAAACATAGCACAATTTTTAATTTTTCAAAGTGATAAAATATCAGGTTAATTCTTTTTTTGAGGTGCTATGAAAAAAAGTTTTACCTTTGTTGCGAATATAAAACAGTAACTAATGGGACGCAAAAAGAAAGAACGCCCTGCGCTTGAAGGATTGTTTTCAACGATAAGCCAAATGCTCGTACCGGCGCACGTTTTGGAACATTTCGAGGTTTGGGGCGCAGAAGAATACCCCGACCGCTGGGAAATAGAAATGCGGGAAAAAGCCGGACGGATACCCGCAGAACTGTCAGCTTATAGCGATGTTGTGTCTGACGGCTACACGAATCCGCTCTGCACATTGAGCCACAGTTTTGTGTGTAAACCGATTTATTTGCGGCTGTACCGACGACGGTACAAGCGCACCAACAGCGATGAACATTTTTCCAACGAGTATGATGTAACGCTTAAAGGGGTGAAAATGGTGCCCGAATTGGGATTTTTTTTAAAAGACGAAGGTTGAGGAAGAGCCCGTAAATTTGGCAGTTGTCGCGCGCATGTTTTGTATAAAAGCGAAGACATTTTTTCACTGGTACAAAGAATATTTGAGTGATTATAATTCTGATATTAAGGCAAATAAGTGGTGCAA
>JAISYZ010000071.1 GCA_031269545.1 Prevotellaceae bacterium | reverse complement strand
AGTTTTTTCAGAAAAAAACGATGCACATACGCACAAGATTGCCGATTATTACTGCACTTTGCCGCTGACAGAGCAACGCGATGACTATCAACTTGAAAGTTGGATTAGAAAGCATTGTTGTGAAATCACGCGACTGCGAGAACCATAGAATAATTTATTAATCAGCCCGCCCTGCCACGCGGGGCGGGCTTTAAAATTTTAAAAAATATGCGAAAAAGAGAATATCCATTATTTATTATTGACACTTCAAAGAGAGATGGTTACCCCTTTGATTGTCTTGTTTGTCTAGATAGAACTGTTGGCTTTGTGGCGCGAGTGTTCCAATTTTGGCAGGATGAGCCGTTAAGAGATTTTGTCGAGAAATCAAAGAAAAATCCCCACTTTGAATTTCTTACGCTTATGTATAGATTTTCTGGCGGCGGCGGCGTAATCCTCGTAATTGAGGACTTTCTGTACCACTTTGAGTTTAACTATGAAAATAAGAATAGGGTTAAATCCCTCTTAAAGAAATTGATAAAAAAATATATTTACACTGAAAAAGATAGAACTCCAAGAGAAGAACTTACCCTTGAAAATCAGATAAAGCAGCAGAAAATTAACATCGAAAATGCTCGTGAGAATTACGATGAGATACTGCATCGCACGAATGTTGATGTAAAAATTGTTGATTATCAAATTGCACTTGCAGAGGAAACTTTAAAATCTCTCGAACAGTTGCGTGATATTCAGACTAAAATTTCAAGCCCACATTTCAAACAAAATTTTAACATAAATAACAACCCTTTTAACAATGAATAATCTTGATAAAATTTTGGCGGAAAGAATGGAAGTCTGGTGCTGGTATAGAAAGACAGATATTTCACCAAAACAGGCTTATGATTACAAACGCCGCCTAAATCTTGGCTGCCTTTCCATAGAAAAGAAAATATTAATCGCCAAAAAATTAGGTTATAATCCTGAAATTATTTTATAAAATAATTCCTAAAATTTCTTTTTATTTTAAAAAGATAAAAAGTTGTAAAAAATAGAAATGACAACTGATGAGGCAATAATATTAAACGAAAAAAGAAACGAAAAATTTCGGCAACCTTATAATCAAAAAACAGGCAAAGGTTGTAATGGTAACAGGGTTCGTTTTGAAATAAAAGACGCACCCTTTAAAATCTTATACCTGCCCGAAGAGATGTTCGAGGAAAATATTGTTGTTGAACTGCAAAACACAGGCAGTATCAAAGAATATTTAAAGAAAAAATTAAAAACAAAAACCATTACAAAGGCGCAATTTGTAAATTTTTGGATTGCTTTTTGTGAATTACGCTACAAATATGATTTTGAATTTTACGCGATAACATGTATAACAATCCGCGATAAATTGACAGGGTTAGATATTGCTTTCCGTTTGAATTTTCCACAACGCATTTTGCTCAAAGAATTGGAAAAAATGCGTATAAACAATGTTCCGATACGCCTTAATTATTTGAAAAGCCGACAATTTGGTGGCAGTACGCTGATACAAATGTATATGAATTACATACAGGTAATCCACAGGCAGAATTGGAACAGTACCATTGTGGCTCACGTTAAAGATGCTGCAATTACAATCCGCACAATGTATGAGAGAAGTTTGGAAAAAATGATATTGATAGAGGGCAAAAAAAATCATTTAAAAAATTTTGGCAGAACTCAAAACATAAAATATATACCTGAACGCGGCTGCACAATCACAGTTGGCACGGCGATAGAACCTGATAGCGTAAGGTCGCAGGATGTGAAAATGGTACATTTTTCTGAAGTATCAAAATACCCAAACACGCAAAACAACAGCGCGGAACTTTTAGAAATGTCTATAATTTCGTCTGTTCCTGATGTGCCTTATACAATGATAGTTCGCGAAACAACGGCAGGCGGACTTGATTATTTCTATGAACAGTGGCAAAAAGCAGCAAAGGGCGACACAATTTACCAAAATTGTTTTGTTTCCTGTTCTGCAATGGAAATTTACGCTGCGGAATTTGACAATTATTATTATTTACACAACGGACACAAACGCAGCGGTACGGTCAAAAATTTTGTCAAAACTCTTACTGATTACGAGCAAAATATTTTCAAAAATAATGAACATTGCACTTTGGAACATTTGAATTGGCGGCGAATGAAAGCGGCTACAATGCCTAGTGAAATGAGCATGAAACAAGAATTTCCAGAGGACAGTATAGAGGCATTTCAAGATAGCGGTATGCCCGCGTTTAGAAGTGAAGATGTAGAGCGACAGCGGCAACACTGCATTGTACCCGCCGCGATTGGTGAATTACAGGCAGAACTGAATCCAAAACTTGCAAACATTGAAAAAAACAGGCGGAAAGATATTTTAAAAAATATAAAGTTTTTTGATGATAAACAACTTTTGCAAGAATGCAAAGATGCAGGAGAGAGCAAAACCCGCGAGCGCAAAGAGCGCAATAAACTGCGTATTTGGAAATTTCCTGACATTGAAACAAAAGTATCAAACAGATATTTAGTAACATTTGACCCACAGCGCGGACTTTCGGAAAGTGCGGACTACGGAGTGATAAAAGTGATTGACAGATATTGGAAAATCTACAACGGAAAAAGCGAAATTGTAGCGATGTGGCGCGGACGGCTCGACAAAGATATTACAATGTGGATTGCTGTACAGATTGCAAAATATTACAACAACGCGCTTTTAGTTGTTGAAAGAAATACCTACGACACCGATAACGGAAAAGAGGATTGGGCAAAAAATATTTTTGGTATTATTTCTGAATTTTACCACAATATTTATTGCGACACGCCCGAAGATACTATTATAGATGAGTCTGAAAAAAAATACGGATTTCACACCAACAGCAGCAGCAAGCCCGCAATTATTACAAATTATATTTCATTGCTGCGCGAAAACGGTTACATTGAGCGCGACAACGAAACGCTTAACGAGGCGCGTACCTTTGAGCAAAAGAAAAATGGAAAGTTTGGTGCAAAGCCAAAAATGCACGATGACTGCATTATGGCAACAATGATAGGGCTGTATGTAGATGTAGAAAAAATGCCGTTGCCGAAACTTATAAAAGAAAGCGAGAGGCAAATTACAACCCCTAAAATTAACAGTTTAGCAAGTATTTAACTATGAAACAGAACAAAGAACAAAGCCCCGATAGCAATCGGGGAAAAAACAAAAATGTAGAAAGGGACGTTTTAAAAGAGCCTAAAAAACGCGGATTAAAAAAGGGCAAAACCAACAACCCGAAAGGGCGCAAGAGAGGTGTGCCGAATAAAGTTAGCGGCGAGGTAAAAGCAAATCTTGGCAAATTTATAAACCGCGTAATTTATGCGGCAAATCGACTTATAACCGACTATAACGATACAGAGGCGTTGGAAAAATTAACATCGCTAAATAATTTGTTGCGTACAAATTTGCCGTATCTTGTGCCGAAAGAGGAACAAAAAATTAGCGTCGATGGAAATATCGGTTATATGGACAAAACAATTTCTCAACTCTTTGACAATACATAATTGATTACTTTTCTGTTTGCCTCATAAATTTTTGTTCTGTTTCTTTTAATATAGGTATCGGACATTCCTTTTAATTTATGCCCCATTGCCAAGTCAATGATATTGTCGGGTATATCAAGTTCCGCCGCGAGAGTTGCCCATGTGTGCCGCGCCCAATAAACCGACAAATAAGGAAAAAACGACCTTAAATATTTGTTTGTTTTTTTTAAAAAATTCTCGTAGTTGTTCCAAGTATCAAGCGGATTTATAAGATAATTTTTACCTTTGTAACGGTCAATAATTGTCTGTGCCTCTGGCTCAATGCGCAAATTGATGTGTGTTTCGGTTTTTGCCCGCAGAATATCAATAATGCCGTTTTTCACCTCTTTTTCGGTAAGAAACAACATATCTTTGAAATTTAGTCCACAAAAATAAAACGACAGCAAAAACATATCGCGGTAACGGCTTTGTACGGGCGAGAGTTTAAGGTTTATCAATTCCCGCAAATCCTCAATAGACATATTTCGGTGTTTTGTTGTGGCTTGTTTGATAGAAAAACGGCGAAATGGGTAAGTGTTTAACGGCACAATTTCGCGGTCAATCGCATCGTTATACACAGCACGCAGACAGCGCATATAGATAGAGCGGGTATTTGTACTTTGTCCGTTTTTACTCATAAAAATATCAAAATCCTTGACCCACGCTAAATTGATATTTTCAAAAGTCAAAGTTTGTAAATTAGCAAAATCGCCGACTTTTTGCAACATAGTGATATAAGTTTGTAAGGTTTTTTTGTTGTCGTACTTTTCAATATATTTTTCTACAAAATCTTTAAAAAGTAAAACATTTGGCTGATTGTTTGTTTCATTGTCGCCCGACAAATATTTTTTAAGTGTTTGTGGCGTGAATTGCTTTAATTTTTGTTGTAATTCCAAATCCAACAGCAATTTATCAATGACAATTTTTTTGTTTGTAATAATAGAATTGAATATTTTTGCTTTATTAATACCAACAACCGCGCCATTACAAAAATTATTTTCTGAAACGGCAATGCCTGTGCTTATAAAAATCTGACACTGTTTTTTATTCTGCTGCAAATTAATGCGCAGTTTAACAGGAAATGTTCCGTCAGGTTTTTTGTGTTTTTCTAAAACAATTTGACTTTTCATATAAATTTATATTTTAGTGGTAAAAAATTTCACTTGTTTTTTCACTTGTTTTTTCCACAAAGATACTCAAAAAAGGACAAAATGCCACACTATAAACATTAAAAAATGTTAAATATTAATGTAACTATATGAAACAAAAACGTTGAACATCTTTATAAATACCTGATATTCAACGTTTTATTTATTGTTTTTTTCTGGTGGAGAATAAGGGATTCGAACCCTTGGCCCCCTGCTTGCAGGGCAGGTGCTCTAGCCAACTGAGCTAATCCCCCAGATTTTTTTTTTTTTTCAATTATAAAGTTGTCTTATTTTACTTTGTTTCCCTCTTTTTTTAATTCTTACATTACAAAAACATTTTACAATTTTGTAGTCCCGGGCGGACTTGAACCGCCGACCCCTTCCTTATCAGAGAAGTGCTCTAACCAACTGAGCTACAGGACTGTTTATTATTCACAACCATTCCTCTCTCATTTGACGAACTGCGACCTCTACTCCAGATAACTATCAAGACAGTGTTGCACTCTAAACAACTGAGTTATAGGACTATATTTAGTTAAAAGTTGAATGTAAAAAGTTTTTTAACTTTAAATTATTTACTAACTAATAACTAATAATGCGAATCACGGGTTGAAAAGCCCATTTTTCTATATTATTTTTTCTGTTAATTTTTCTTAAAAAAGTTGCATATATCGCTGATTATTAGTAATTTAGCACTGTCTAATCACTT
>JAISYZ010000227.1 GCA_031269545.1 Prevotellaceae bacterium | reverse complement strand
ATTTTCAGTCTGGAGATATAGCGGCGCGCAGTACGCAAATCTTCGACTACAAAGTATTTGAGACTGTTGACGACATCCCGCACCCTCGCCGGAATATAATCGCTTACATCAGAATCGCTTAGCGGCGCAGGAATGAGATATAAACTGCCTTTTTTCATTAACTTTTTACAACCCAACGTTTAAGTTCGCGTTTTTTGAAACTGAACTCCGCTCCTATTTTCACTAATTTCCGACCATCGGCGATATAGGGTATCAAATAACCTTTGTCGTCGATTTGTTGTATTGCCTGTTCGGCGGTCGCCCTTTTATCCATCTTAAATTCAAATACGTAAATCGCATTGGCTGTGTAAACTACCGCATCAGCTCGACCGTTAGCGCTTTTTACTTCTGTCTGTACAAATTGCCCCATCAGAGTATAAAGCAGATAGAACACTAACTGATAATATTTTTCTGTTTTGTCAGTCAAGTCGTAGGGAATGCTTGCAAAAAACGACTGCATGGCTGTCATAAAGCCTTCCGTGTCGCCATTCATCAGTTTTTTGACAAAATCGCCGGCAAAAAAATTGTTCAACGAATATCTATCTACCGGTAAATAAGCTGGTAACAATTCATGTAAAAACCCGTATCTTACCTCCTCGTTCGGATAGCCAAGTACATAAGAGTTAAACATGGCGTCGTAGGATTTAACAGTCAGATAACCCGACTGGTAAAGAAGCGGTATTGGATCATTGTTGTCCGGATTATAGTCGGTAATGTTTTTTGCCGGCATCGAAATATCGCCGTCTATTGTGCGAATATCTATTTGACCTTTTTTCAGCATATTTACGAGGAAAGTCGGAGTACCGGTCTGAAACCAGTAATAGTCGAAATCATTGGCGTCGAATGTATTCAACACGCTGAACGGATTGTATATGTCTTCGGATTTTTTTGCAAAGTGATAACCGTCATAACGTTTTTTCATTTCGGCAAAAGCCTCATCGCGAGTAATACCTTTGTGTTCTGCCAATGCCTGTAATTCAGGTTCAAAATCGCGAATCAGTTCCGATTCGGATATGCCGCAAATGCCGGCAAATTGTTCTCTCATACTCATATCTCTCAAATGATTGAGGTCGCTGAATACGCTTACTTTCGAAAATTTGGTAACTCCGGTGAGAAAAACAAATCGAAGATAAGCATCACAGCTTTTCAAGACGCCGTAAAATCCTTTCAATACCTTACGTATTTCCTTATTGAGCGTAAGATCATCCATTGTGGACAATAAAGGTTTATCGTATTCGTCAATCAAAACCACCACTTTTTTATTTGTTTGTTTATAAGCGCGTTCGATAAGTCCTCGAAAACGGATTGATGGAGTTTTTTCTGCCGGATCTTTTCCCCATTTGGCTTCCAATGAACGAAGATTGGCGTCTAATGCAGAATAAAATGAATCAAGATCCACATAACTCTCGACATTAAAATCAATATGAAAAACAGGATATTCAATCCAGTTTTTTTCTAATTCGGCGATTGCCAATCCATTGAAAAGTTCCTTTTTCCCAAGAAAATAGGCTTTTAAAGTAGATAGCAGAAGACTTTTTCCGAAACGGCGAGGACGTCCCAGAAAGTAGGGTTTTCCGGTTGTCGCTAACTGATAAATATACTTTGTCTTATCTACATACACATATCCTCCTGTACGTAAATCTTCAAAATCCTGTATCCCTATCGGTAAATCTCTGGACGTATTCATCATTTTGTTATTTAAAATTTCGTCAACTTTCAACTTCAATCGGCAACACCCAGTATTTCAATACATTTATCGGCGTCAACTTTGACGAGCTTATAAGACGAAGTCAAAACTGCATTGTTTAAATAACGATTTAACGGTAAATCGTCTATCGCAGCCCATTTTTCTATTTCGGGATGAGCCTTCAGATATTCCAGGATTTCGATACAGCGCCATTCATGTATATCTTTATAACGTTCCTCGGATTGTTGAATCTCCTTATAAGTTTTATAATCAAAGTCGGGAGTATAATCTACCACATAATCAGCCATATCGTAAATACGGAAGAAATTTCGCAGGCACTCAATCGGCTTACTTTGTCGCCAGTCGCTGGAAATCACGATTTTTGCTCCTGTTGTATCCAAAATCCTCCTCAATTCCTGCAACGATTCTTTGTCCCAGTCGTAATACACGGCTGCGACATCGTATTTAAAATAAGGAGAATAGTCAATGCCGTATTTGTCGAACAATTCCTTATACAGCACATCCATTTCATCGATGTGTTTAAATCTTTTCTGATAACTGCCCGGTTGCAGCACGCCATCGATATCCAAAAAAAGTACTTTTTTTACCATTGTCTTATCTTTTTATTAATTATTATCTGTTTCGTATAAAATTTATTTCGGTAAATTTTTCTTAGGATACATGCTATCCCACCACGAAGAATCGTCTTTCAACCATTTTGAGAACCAGGCATATATCGAATAATTCCATTCCAATCGACGGTTATACGTTGATATTCCGTGATTTTCGCCTTTCACCCTGATAAA
>JAISYZ010000195.1 GCA_031269545.1 Prevotellaceae bacterium | reverse complement strand
TGCTTTACAGCCACAGCACTACAAAGTTGGTTTACAGCAAGGATTTTTCGGCATCGGCAGAGCAGATACGCATTGATACATCAAAACTGCCCAACGGCGTTTATTATCTCAACATGATTGCAAACAACGAAAAAATAAAGGAACAGACAATAATAGTTAATCATTAACATAGTAATTAATATTTATAAATAAAATAATAAAATAATAAAATAATAAAATAAAATATTGTTTAATCAAAAAAAGATAAAAAATGAAAAGTATTAAAAAAACTATTTTAGCAGCATTTTTAGCCATTTCCACATTGGGAATGATGACTTCATGTAACTCGGACGTTGATCCGATAGAATTTACTCCGCAATATATACTTGCAGTAAACGTTTCAGATTTAATAAGAAACGGATTATTTAATATTTTTACTTATGAGGAGGCTATATCAACAAAAATTGCCAATAAAGACGCAGCAACATTAAATAATCCTGCGCTTGAATTTATAACAGATGATGTTTCAAGTGATACAACAGGATGGAAATGGAAATTTGATTTGGCAGAAGAGCAAATTTTTCTTAAAGGTACGATGACAGTTACATTTAATGGTCAGCTTCTTGACGATGGAGTTACAAAGACTATTGACTGTTCCCAGATAACAATAAATGACAATGCAGGTAACAGTCTTAAATTTTTTGGAACAGTTGAAGTAACAAATAATTCAACAAACGCAACCGAAACATCTCGCAATGTGATAACGAACCAGTTCGGCTGGGGCAAAACAAATAACGAAGTGTATTTGAACGCTTATTATACATTTGAAAGTAAATATTCAAACGGCACAATGACCGAATGTAAAATCAGCGGAAACGCATCGGGAAACCATGTTACGTATGGAATATTTTCACAGGATATTATATCCGATCTTAGTGTTTCACAAAATTATTTTTTTACAAGCGGTTCAATGACTCTTATAGTGCCTGAGTTCGGAGGACTTGCTTTGCCTGTAGATGTTATTTTCACTGCAAATTCAATTAATGTTACATACAACGGAGAAACTTATACATATTAAAAACACAGTAATTTTATAAATAATTTTATTTATTTAGGAAAATTCAATTTAACACAGAACCCCCAAATTCTCCATAACTCCAAAATCCCGAAATGCTTTCTGCTTTCGGGATTTTGACTTTTATTACATTCTTGTCGTTGGCGTAACGTCGTATCCGCAGGTTTGACCGTTCAAATATTTGAAATATCCTGTTATTGCAATCATTGCAGCATTGTCGGTTGTAAATTTCAGTTGAGGAAGATAAACGTTCCAACCTCTGTGCTTTCCTTCGGCAGCAATGGCATTGCGCAAAGCCGAATTTGCAGAAACGCCGCCCGATATTGCTATTTCTTTTATTTTTGTCTGTTCAGACGCTTTCATAAGATTTTTTAATAAAACATGTATAATGTCATTTTGCAGTGATGCGCATAAATCGGCTGTGTTTTCTTCAATAAAATCAGGATTCTCGGTAATTCTGTCGCGCAGAAAATATAAAAACGATGTTTTCAATCCGCTGAAACTGTAATCAAGTCCGCCGACAACAGGATGCGCAAAGGCGAAAGCATTGGGGTTTCCATCTTTTGCAAGTTTATCAATAACGGGACCTCCCGGATACGGCAATCCCATAACTTTTGCGCATTTATCAAATGCTTCGCCTGCTGCATCGTCAACAGTTTTGCCTATTATTTCAAAAGTCAGAAAATCTTTTACAACAACCAATTGCGTATGTCCGCCCGAAACAAGAAGACACAAAAAAGGAAATTCGGGATGAGGATTTTTTTTGTCTTTTTCGTCCAAAAAATGAGCGAGAATATGTCCCTGTAAATGATTTACTTCAATCATCGGCACATCAAGCGCTTTTGCAAAACCTTTTGCAAACGAAACGCCAACAAGTAGCGAACCCATAAGTCCGGGACCTCGCGTGAATGCAATTGCCGAAATTTCATTTTTTTCAATTTTTGCCGTCTTAATCGCCACCGACACAACAGGAATAATATTTTGCTGATGAGCGCGTGATGCAAGTTCAGGAATTACACCTCCGTAAAACTCATGAACAGATTGATTTGCAATAATATTGGACAGTAAAATTCCATCTTTAATTATTGCTGCGGATGTGTCGTCGCACGATGATTCTATACCAAGAATAATAGCCATAGTTTTAAAAATTATGCAAAAATACTTCAAAATTACTTCATATCTCAAATTTTTTCGTTTTTTTTGCAGAATATATCTGTATAAATGCTGTTTAAAACGATAAAAGGAATATTACAAATACTGTTGTTACTGGTAATTTTATTACCTCTGACAGCGTATTTTATGCTTAAACTTCCGGCTGTTCAAACATATATTATTCAAAAAATAACGAGTGAAATATCGCAAATAACAAAAACGAAAGTAAGCATAAAATCGGTAAACTACAAATTTTTTAAAAGTCTTGTATTGGATGATTTATATATAGAAGACACCGAAGGCGATACGCTTGTGAGCATAGCCGAAGTGGAAGCAAGTCTTGCAAACATTTGGTTTACAGGAAAAAAAATAAATCTCAGTTCGATAAAACTTTCTAACGGACAGTTTAATTTAATCACAACCAACGATACGCTTAATCTGGATAAATTATTAGCGCGTCTGTCAAGCAGCGACACAAGCAGCGTTGAAAAAAGCGAAGGCTTTTCGCTGTCAACTAAAAAGTTGGAATTGAGTAATTTCAGTTTTTCGCTGCAAGATAGAGATGATACGGACGAGGCAATTCCTTCGCAAATTAATTTTTCGAATTTAAGAATCGACAGCATAAATCTTGTTGCAAACAACATAAAAATAGTTGCGGATACTGTGTTTTTTAACATTTCGCGTCTTGGATTTCGCGAAAAATCGGGCTTTCATCTTATAGAAATTTCGACAGGAGAAAAATCTTATGTGTGTTCACACAGGGCTTATTTGCCTGAACTTTCGATAATTGATGATTATACGTATTTGAAATTTGATTATTTTGCAATGAATTTTCCTGACGGCAGCGATGATATCGACGATTATCTTAACCGCGTCCGTATGGAAGCCAATATCGCAGGCGGATATTTGGCTTTTAAAACGATAGGTTTTTTTGCTCACGATTTGGCAAGCAGCAATATTATAGTTTTTCCACACGGCAAGGTAGATGGAACTGTTGCCGATATGCATACCGAAAATTTTAACATATTAAGCGCAACAGGGTTTACAAGTATTAAAGGTAATTTTTCGTTTAAAGGATTGCCCGAAATTGATTCAACTGTCTTTATCTGCGATAATTTAACGGTATCTACAAATATAAAAGATATAAATACTACGCTTAAACAAATTACTCATACAAATGAAGATGCATTGGGAAAGGAATTTGAACCGTTCACAAATATTAATTTTTCGGGTAAACTGTTTGGAAATTATAACAACTTTTTGGCAAAAGGTTTGTTAAATACAAATCTCGGAAAGATAGAGACCAATACGAATTTTAATTTTTCATCTGCCGAAAACGACTTTGATTTCAATGGCGATTTGATATTGGCGAATTTTGATCTGGGAAAACTTTTGGGAATTGAAGATGTCAAAAATGCATCGTTGCATATCAATAACGTATTAGGTAAAAAACCTGTAAATGGAGAATTTAATTTGTATGCAGATGGTAAAGTATCAAATTTGACTTTCAATGATCGTGTTTATAATGATATTGATATTATCGGGACATTATCTAACAACGCTTTCAACGGAAAACTGACAAGCAATGACGAGAACCTGAAATTTGACTTTTCAGGAAATGTCAATATGAATAAAACTGAAAAAGATGATTATCGTTTTGTGTTTACGGTAAACGTAGATCATGCCGATTTATATAAACTGAAAATAAAAACCGATGATACAATATCTGTATTTTCAGGAAAAATTGTTGCCGATTTGTCAGGAAAAAACATTAATTTCAACGGAACGCTGAGATTGCAGGATGCAAAATATAAAGATTCCCGCGAAGTAATTGATATAAAGGAAATATATTTGAAAGCAAACCAGACAGGAAGCAATAACACAATTTCATTAGAATCATCATATTTTGATGCAAAATACAGTGGTAATGCAAGTTTCGAGCATTTTATATGCAATGCCAAACATATAATTTCAAAATATATTCCAAATATTTGCGAAGATGTAACTTGCAGTAAAGGCGGGAACTATAAATTTGATATTGAAGTAAAAAAGATAAAAAATCTTGCGCGAATTATACATCCTGAACTTTTTATCGCCGAAAATACTACTGCAAATCTTAAAATAAACGATAAAACAAGGATTGATGTGAAATCAGGTTTTATTGGTTTTGGCGAAACCATGATTAAAAACATTAATTTTAACAGCGTTATTGATTCTAATGTCGTATTTGATGCGAATTGCGAAGAAATGACTGTCGAAGGTTTTAATTTCAAAAAAATATTTTTGGATGGAAATATCAGTAATAATGAAATATCAGCCACAATAAATTATAATAACAAAACAGAAAGCATAAACAAGGGAAATATAAATGTACAAACGCAAATATTGAAAGATGATGACGAACAAATTTATTATCGCTTCAAAATAGATTCATCGCAAATGATAATCAACAATACGGTTTGGAATTTTGCAATGGACGATATGAAGATTAAAAAAGATTATATTGAAGTATCGAAATTTGATGCGGTAAGCGACTCGCAACGTGTTTATATAGACGGAATATACTCAACTTTGCCAAATACTTCAATGAGTTTTCAATTGACAAGATTCGACATAGCGAATTTCAATCCGATATTCGAGTCTGAAGGTTATCAATTTGAAGGACATATTTTTGGTAATGCACGAATTGCCAATTTAGAAGGAAATACAATGTTTTTTGCCGATATAAGAACAACAGATATTCGCGCAAACAATTGGCTATTAGGAAAAATATCTATACGAAGTTTTTGGGAAGAAAAAACAAAAAACATGAGATTTTCATCACAAATTACAAAAAACGGCGATGAAAAACTTAAAGTTAGCGGTTCGTACACACCCAAGCAAGGTTATTATGATTTGACGTTTGATGCTAAAAAATTTGAATTAAAAATGGTAGAGCCGCTTATAAACAGCGAATTGAACGAAATAGAAGGATACTTATCGGGAACTTTGCATTTGAAAGGAACAGGTGGAAAATTAAGTTTGCTCGGCAATGCTAATCTCGACAACGCAGGATTTACTGTCGATTTTTTGAAAACGCATTATCGAGTTTCAGCGCCGATAAACTTTTCAGAAAATGCAATTAAAATCCAAAACGCAATATTGCTCGACATGCAAAACAATAAAGGACGTTTGAATATTGCCGTAAATCATAAATATTTGAGAGATTTTCTTTTCGACATAAATGTTAATGCCGATAAATTATCAGGACTGAACACAACTAAAAACGACAATGATGAATTTCACGGGAAAGCCTATATATCAGGGCTTATACGCATGAAGGGGAAATTGGAAGATTTAAATTTTAATATAAATATTGCACCAGAAAAAAATACGAAAATTGTTATTCCTATTAATTCGGCAAGCATATCTGAAAAAACGCTTCTTACTTTCGAAACATACGATTCTATTAATGAATTGAGCGATGAAGAAAAGTTTATGGCTCAAATCAAACAAAATAAAGAAACAAATGTAACAAAGTCGGCACTCGACATATCTCTTGCACTTACAATGAATAAAAATGCGGAAATTCAAATCGTACTTGACGAAAATTTTGGAGATGCAATAACAGGAACAGGTTCGGGAACTCTACAAATGAGCGTAAATCCAAGCGAAGAAAAATTCAAATTATATGGGAACTATACAATTGAAAACGGTAACTTCAAGTGGACGCTTCCAATGCTGAATTTCTTATCAAAAGAATTTGCAATAAACAGTGGCAGTCAAATAAATTTCAACGGCGACATGAACAAAACGACAATAGATATTACTGCCGACTATGTACGTCCTTTGCGTTTGTCGTTGCGTAATCTTTTGTCCGATACGACTATAAGCAATGCCAAATATCCTGTTATATGCAGAGTGCAACTCACAGGCAATATTTCTAATTTCAAGATAAAACCTGTTATTGATATTCAAAATATAGATGTTGATACAAAAGCGCGCGCTCAATCAATGCTGGATACCGACGAAAAATTATGGAAACAGTTTTCGTTTTTGCTTGCATTCGGAAATTTTATACCCGAAGAACAGATGGGAAACACTATAAGCATAACATCAAATCTTTCGGAAATTTTATCTAACCAATTAAGCGCATGGCTCGCCTCGCTTAAAGTACCGGTTGATATCGGAGTTGATATTCGTACAGGAAACGCTTCAGCCGAAACCGAATTTGATGCACATGCATCGGTTAAAATGTTTGAAGACAGAGTTGAAATTACCGGAAATGTCGGCAGTGCGCCGCGAACATCTACAAGCGACATTGCAGGAAATTTTGATATAGATATAAAATTAAATAATCCAGGAACATGGAAATTAAAAGTATTCAGTCATTCGACCGACGAATATACTGACGATACCGAAACAAGCCGACAGGGAGGACGAATTTCGTATCAGGGCGGATTTAATACATGGAAAGAATTGTGGAATTCAATATTCCGTCCTAAACAGTTGCGTCAGCGCCGCGAACGAATTCGCCAAAGACGAGAAAATATTCAAGACTCCATAAATAATGTTCAGAGAAATCCAAACGAATTTGAAATAAAATTGAACAACACGGATACAATTCCTCAAAAAAGATAGTGAAAGAGAATTGGTGTTAATTGGTATGAATAAGTGAACTTTTATAATGGAGTATTGAATAATTCAATAATGAAAAATATTCCGAAAACAACGCTTGCTATTCCGTTTGTTGTAAAAAATGCTGCATTTATTCTTCGCAAATCGCTCGGTTTTATTATTAAATGTTGATATATCAGCATAATTGAAAATATTACAGAACCCGAGATGTAAAAAATTCCGAAGTTGTTGTAATAACGAATTATAATAAGTAAAATTATTACAAAAAAATGTAAAATCGAAGAAAATATCATTGCATTTTTGCAACCTAATGATACAGGTATCGACTTCAACGATTGACTTTTATCAAATTTTTCATCCTGCAAAGCGTATATTATGTCGAAGCCAGCCGTCCACAATAAAACTGTTGCAGAAAGCAATATCGGCGTCATGCTTACGTTTCCGCAAACGGCAATATATGCGCCAGCAGGTGCTATTGCAAGCGCCGCTCCGAGAACAAAATGACAAATCGCCGTAAAGCGTTTTGTATAGCTGTAAACGAGTACAACAAAAAGCGCAAGCGGCGACAAATAAAATGCAAGATTGTTGATAAGAAATGCTGTTGTCGAAAATAATATGCAGTTTATAACAACGAAAATCAATGCAGCTGTTGGCGAAATTATTTTTGCAGGAATTTCACGTTTTGCAGTACGCGGATTTTTTTCATCAATTTTACGGTCGGCATAACGGTTGAAACTCATTGCAGCATTGCGTGCAAAAACCATGCAAAGCAACATTTTCAAAAGCAAAATCCAATCAAACGATAATTCGCTGTTTTCATAATATCCTAAAAAAAATCCAATGCAGGCAAAGGGCAATGCAAAAACCGTATGTTCAAATTTCACAAGCGATATGTAGTTTTTAAATTTATCTGCTTTCATCTAATCTGGCAAACATTATACGTTATAAAAAGTCAATTTCCTTGCATTTCACATCTTTCACACGCAGTTGTATATTTGCAACTCCTCGATAATAATTTTCGGCAATCGAATAACACATATCAATCGGATTTCCGCCTTTTATAAAATTGAAATGCTCCGACAGATTAAATGCAATTCCATGAAACGGACGATACGGCTCCTCTTCCTGAATTATCTCAAGTTTTACATGTTCGCCGAATTGTCCTACTTTTCGACTGTTACCGTTGTCGTAAACATTTTGAGTAAGAAAAACGGGCGACATGTTTCCGGGTCCAAATGGTTGAAACTGGTTGAGTATTCTGAAAAATTTAGGAGTTATCTGTTTGAAATCCAAATGTGCATCAATCGAAACTTGTGGTGTCATTATAGATTCGTCGATATTGTCGTTTACATATTTTTCGAATCGATATTTAAATTGTTCCAGATTTTCTTCTTTCAGTGTCATTCCTGCGGCGTAAGTGTGTCCGCCGAAAGTTTCGAGTAAATCGGAACACGCTTCAACTGCCTGATGCAAATCAAAGCCGGGAATACTGCGAGCCGAACCCGAAATCAGTCCGTTTGATTTTGTAAGCACAATAGTCGGACGATAAAACGATTCTATCAGTCGCGATGCAACAATTCCGACAACTCCTTTGTGCCAGTTTGGATTGTAAACGACAGTGGTTTTCTTGTTTTCATCAGTCGATTTTACCATTTCAATGGCTTCGAGAGTAATTGCTCTGTCAACATTTTTACGTTCGTTGTTCACCGAATTTATGGATGTAGCCTGTTCGATAGCTGATTCGTTATCGTCAGCAATAAGCAAATCAACAGCGCTGCGACCTTGTTCCATTCGTCCTGCGGCGTTTATTCGAGGTCCTATTTTAAATACAATATCGTCAAGTGATATTTGATGATTTTCAAGTCCCGAAAGTTTTATTATTGCCAGCAATCCGTTGCGTGGATTTTCGTTCAGACGTTTCAATCCGTAAAAAGCCAAAATTCTGTTTTCGCCGACAACGGGAACAATATCGGCTGCAATACTGACTGCAACAAGATCAAGGTATTTTTCAATATTTTCGAATGGAATATTATTTTCTTTTCCCAATGCCTGAATTAATTTAAATCCTACTCCGCATCCCGAAAGTTCTTTAAACGGATATTCGCAGTCGTAACGTTTAGCATCCAATACTGCAACGGCTTTCGGAATATCATCGCCCGGAAGATGATGATCGCAGATAATAAAATCTATTCCCGATTGCTTTGCATAATTTATTTTTTCATTTGCTTTTATTCCGCAGTCAAGGGCGATTATGAGTTTTACGTTGTTTTCTTTTGCATGATCTATGCCTTTGGTCGATATTCCATAACCTTCATCGTATCTGTCGGGAATATAATATGAAATATTTGCATGAATTTTATGAATAAATGAATACACCAAAGCAACGGCTGTTGTTCCATCTACATCATAATCGCCATAAACCATAATGTGTTCATCATTTGCAATCGCTTGATTTATGCGGTTAACTGCATGTTGCATATCTTTCATAAGGAATGGATCATGCAGATTTTCAAGTTGAGGACGAAAGAAAAATTTAGCCTGTTCAAAAGTATAAATTTCGCGTTGCACCAATAATTGAGCAAGCGTCCAGTCAACGCCAAGAGCCGTTGCCAGACTGTTGATTTTTTCAGAATCAGCGGCAACAGGCAATATCCATTTTTTTTCTACACTCATCTGCAAATAAAATAAGGTTTCGAGTGAATATAATTGTCGAAACAAATTTCGCAAAGTTAATATTTTTTGAACACATTACAATTAATAAATATCAAATTTTTAGATATTTTTTTATAATTCAAAAATCGCAGTTTGTATAATATTCACATGTTCAATTATTTTTCAGCAAATAACAGACTATATGTATGAATTATATATTTCTTTAGAATTTTTAAAAGTTATCAAACTCTATTATGCTTTTTTTAGTATTTTTGCATAAAATATACGTTAAATGTTTATTGAAAATATAAAAAATGAAGAAGTAAATTTACTTGAATGTCGTTCGTTCGATGGCGAAATAATCGTTGTTGACAGTCAGACGAAACTTGATAAAGCAATCGAATATTTGCAAGATCAACCGTATATAGGATTTGATGCCGAAGCGCGACCGCGATTCATAAAAGGTTCGAAACGACATATCGCTCTTTTACAATTTGCAACAGATAATAAAGCATTTCTTGTACGTGTTGATATTTTAGGACTTCAAAAAAACATTATTGATATTTTCGAAAGTAAAAAAGTAATAAAAGTGGGTTCGGGAATGACAGATGACATGTATGCATTAAAAAAGATGAAACGTTTTAATCCAGCATGTTTTGTTGATTTACAGGAATATACAAAGAAATTTGGAATAATGGATAACAGTTTAAGAAAAATCACCGCAATAGTACTCGGTTTCAGAATATCAAAATCGCAACGCTTGTCGAACTGGGAAAAAGATGAATATACAAACGCTCAAAAACGCTATGCCGCAACAGATGCATGGGTTTGTTACGAAATGTACAAAAAACTGCTGAGTATATGACAAAAAAACAAATCTCCCGATGTTGTTTCGTATTCCGTAATCTGTATTGTTGCTAATCCAGCCGAAGCGCCGCCAATCCATAATACTGACGATTCACAGTTTATGCCGTGTGAAGTATAATCTTGTTTATCAATATTAATCAACATTTTTTATTTGTTCTACAATGCTGTTTATACCCAAAAGTTCACCCGAAGTAAGAATTGATCCGATAATAACACCCAAAATACCGTGAGAATTAACATTTTGCCCTGTTTGAAACAAATTAGGAATACGCGTACGCTGTGATACGAGTGAATGTATAGATTCGTTGCAATCGCGCAACACACCATACATTGAGCCGCATTCAGTACCTGTGTAGTCTAAATAGGTAAGCGGCGAAGATGTATAGTAATAAGCAATGTTTTTCCGAGTTCCGGGCATTTGTCGTTCTAAAATATCTAACAATTTTTCCGCTTTTTTTCGTTTAAATTCTTCATACTCTGCACCTCGCTGACCAACTTTTGTACCTGCCCACTGCATCACATCTTCGAAATTCATATAGGTAATCAGCACTGCGGCATCTGCAAACTGCTGATTTACAGATGAACATAAGTGCATATACAAAAAATTGCTTGGATAAGTTTCTGTCGAATAACTTTTACCGCGCCACACATCGGCTGGCGTTTCGTAATGATAAAGATTGCTGTTCAAATAAGGCAAGGATTCTTTTTTGAAAGCAATATAAACCGTAAAATTTGAAATGGTATTATTCAAATTGACAATTCTGTCGCGATACGATTTACGCAAAAGATTACCTTTTACCATTTCCACCATTCGCGCAGGATGCACATTTGATATAAAATAATCGCCTTCTATCATTTCATCGTTCTTTAACGACACACTTATTGCCTGTCGGTCATCGCAATTAATTTTACTTACCTCCGCCGATTGCCGCACTTCGCCACCCATCGCACGAATTGAACGCACCAACGATTGTACAATTGTTTCACTGCCACCCACAATGCGATAGGCGCTGCGATTATAAAAATCGTTGACGAACGCCGAAATGTACATTGGCGTTTTGCCACGTTCGCCTGCATACAGTGGCAGATTGCCAGCCAGCACAAGACGCAACTGTTCGTTGTCGGTTATGCTATCGAGGAAACTGTCATAACTCTGTTTTACGTATGCCGGGTTGAAAATTATCGGCTCGTTGGTTGTTTTCAACGAGTGCAGTGGTGAACTTTCAGTCGCTTCCTGTATTATTTGCCAGTATCGACACAAATTACTTTTTTCAGCAGGAAAGTATTTTGCCAAATGCTCAATAAAATTTTCCGTGCCGTTGGCAAAGGGAAAACGCTCTCCGCCAATGGAAATGATGTCGTAAGCATTGCGGTCGAGAGAATGAAGTTTCACATCCGACAACAAGTTCAGATATTGGAAAAAACGGTGCAACAATTGTCCTTCTTCCATACTGCCGATATAGTGCATACCTGTTTCAAACTTTACTCCGCGGCGTACAAAGGATTGCAGACAACCGCCAAGTTGCGCGTTTTTTTCTAAAATCGTTACTCGGTAGCCGTTTTTTGCCAAAATATATCCGCAAGTCAATCCTCCCAATCCGCTACCTATGATGATGATATGTTTGTCCATTCGAAATTATTATAAAATTTGATATTATCTGGCAATCCTGCACAACTTTTTGCTATTGCTGTCTTATCCTCATCTTCTTCAACGGCAATAACCTGTACGTCTTTATGCACAAGCGCATATAAAAACGCAAAAACGCCGTAACCGCTGTTTCGTATCAAAACCGTATTTTCATTGATTTGTACAGGCGAATGATTTTTTTCCACGTCAGCAAATTCTTTTTTCGTTCTGCGCCAGACTTCAACGCCTTTATACATATAATTATACATAACAAAACGTTTAAAATAGTCTGTCGTTTCTATTTTTTGGCATATTGAAACAAAATTTTCAATGTAATATTTTCTTATTTGTTTAGTACGCAGAGTATAATCATTGGCAAAACGTTTATCGGCAAGCGTGATACGTTCATGTACCTGCACTGTAATTTGTCCTTCGCGCAGCAAAAAATCATTTTTTGGCAGAACATGTCCTGCACCGTGCAAAAACACAGGTACAATGTCAAGTTCCAATCTATCAGCCAAATAGAACGCTCCACGATGGAAACGTCCAATGCTGCAATCTACAGATCGCGTGCCTTCGGGAAACACCACGATAGAATAACCGCGATTGACGGCATCGATGAGTTGCGGAACGCTGTTTTCTATTCCTTGCGAAACAGGATAGAAATCGGCATAGCGGATAATTTTTCCGTAGAATGGACTGCGCCACGCCCAATCATTAGTCAAAATTATCAATTTAGGCGTCAGCATCATCAGACACATTAAATCCAAATGCGACTGGTGGTTGCTGATTATTATTGATGGTCTGTCGAATGTTTCGCCCGAAAGGTTTTCATAGCGGAATTTTACTCCCGGTATCCATCGAATAGTAAAGTTGGCAGCTTTATGCAAAAGACGATGATAGTAAAATTTATTTTTTTCGCTGGTTTTTTTACGGAAACCAAACAATATAAATCCGTAAATCATTATAAATAAACTTCCTATAAGAAATATTACAAAGGCGTACAACATCTTCAAAAAGCGTTTAAAAGTCCATGGAACTTCACGTGGTTTGCCTTTTTTAACTGTCAAAAATTTGAAAATAAGAGGTGGAAAAAGGTAAGCGCACATCACTACTGACACCATTCCTACAACAGTCAATTGTGCCAAAGAGCGCATTGCAGGATGTTTGGCAAAAATCAACATGCCGATAGCAATAAACAAAATAGTTGCCGACAGAATAATGGAGTTTTTGAACGAGGCAAGCATTTTTTTGCGGTAAGTATATTCATAAATCAGCCCTTCGGTAATGAAAATAGTATAATCATCTCCCTGACCGAAAATAAATGTCGCCAAAATAATATTAACGATGTTGAATTTCAAGTCAAATATATTCATCAGTCCCAAAATCCACACCCAACCAACTGCGAGAGGAACGAAAGTCAAAACAGCCAACTCAATGCGCCCGAATGATAAAAATAGAAATAAAAATACAATAAATCCGCAAATGTACAACACGTTATTAAAATCGGTGGAAAGGGCATTGACTATTTTCATAGCGATAGAGGTGTCGTCGAAAGTGAACATATTATCATTGTTATTTGCAAACTGATTTTCAATATTCTTAAACTGACTATCATTACAATTCAAAATTGTGTAAATCAATATTTTATCATTAGAAATGGAAAAATAATTTTCGCCCATATTTTTGTAAATTGGGGAAAAATATTCAAAATCCTGTGGTTGAAAATCCTTATTCAGCACTTTGGCAAAGCCGTCAAAGACGCCTTTATTAAATCCTTGTTTTTCAGAAATTTGATTGATGTTTTTTATCAAAATATCTTTTCGATTTTTCCAAAATCTGTTCCATATATCAATTTTCCGTTTTTGCAATTCTTTTGATGGAAAGAAGTTGCCGATGCCAGAAACGTTTTTAATAGACAGGTCAAAATCACAATAATGTTCGTAGTTTTGCAAAGCCTCGTCCATAGTTTTCCCTTCTGCCACCACATATATCGTTTTTCCTTTTCTCTGATTCTCCTCAATCAATTGATTCATTGCTATCCTCTGTTCGGCTGTCATGTAATTAATTGCATGTAAATTCGTTTCAAATTTCGTCCCAAAGCTGAAAAAGAATAACATTACTGTAAAAATCAAAAACATACGCACAATCCATTTATTTTTTTCGGGAGAAAATTCTGCTAATTTCCCAAAAACAGGTATGGCGTCTTTTCTCTGATATTTTCTGTCTGAAATAAGATGCGGTAAAAAAATCAGAACAAAAGCAATTGTTCCTACCAACAGCAAAGATGAAAACAGTCCCAAATCTTTCATCGCATCGCTACTGATAAACAACAGCGAAAGGAAAGCGCCGACAGTAGTTATATTCCCTATTAATAATGGATTAATGATTTCTTTGAGCGTGCGTTTGGTATCAGAGATGCGCCGATTGTGCGCTAAAAAATGCAGCGGATAATTTATAGCAATGCCAAAAATAATTGAAGCAATACCAATAGCAATTATTGAAACAGTAGATTTGAAAAGCGCTATCACTCCTAACGAAAATAATGCACCGAATACGATAGAAAAGGCAATATAAAACAGTGATTTTACATTTCGGAAAAAGTAAACCAGCAGAACAAGAATTAAAACTAATGCAATGGACACAGCAAAAATCGAATCGTTTTTGAGTTGGTCAGCGTTGGTTATTGACACTAATATAGCCCCGAACGGTACGATTTTTATTTTAAAGGAAAATTCTTTTACTGTCTGATTGACTGCGTTGTAAATATTATTTGCGAGCAATTTATTATTGGCGGTTTCACTGACAGGATATTTTGAAGAAATCGTTACAATACATTCGCCTTTTTTGTTGAAAATATAACCGTTGTCGGTATTGTAATTGTCGTTTTGCCTGAAAATTTCAAGATTTTTCAGCGCTTTATCCGAAAGGTGTAACGGGTCGTGCAAAATTACTTCGCGCACAAAACCGCCCATTGGCGACATTAGCAGTTCTTTGTCTGCTTTTAATTGATTTTCAATGTTTTGATTTTGAATCAGCGAGTCAAATTTTGTATAATCCTTTTCTTCGAGAAAAAACGGCAAGTTTTGTGTGATAAAATTGGCAACTTCATTAATTTTTTCATCATCAATTTCATATATCAATTCATCTATCAATCCCGATAAATCGCTTTCCTGCAAAATTTCAGCAAAACGAGTGGTAGCATCTGTTAATAAGTTTTCGTCAGTATTTGTTGTATCGCATTGCGAAACAGTAACGATAATTTTGTTTGTCGTCCCAATTTTTTGATATGCTTCCTTAATTCGTTTGTTATCACCATTAGTTGGCATAAAAGACGAAATATCTTCTACAAATGAAATATGCAAAGCAGAAAACATCAACAAAACGACAATACATGCTAAAAGCAACCATAGCAACGTTTTGCGATGTTTTACTAAATCGAATATTTTGATAAAAAAATTATTCATGTCTTAAAAATTTTTCTCAAAAACATGCTCGGATACCCATAAACCACCGCAAACACACACAAAACCGTATTCAAAACTGAAATCCTGAAAAAGTCTATACCTTTGCGAAAATGCGAAAGGCGCTCATTTTCAGGTGGATAATATACATTTATTTCTTGCGGAATAATTTTAATACCACGCCATGCCAAGCGTACTAAAAGTTCCAATTCGGTTTCGTAACGGTTTGTAAACAATCTCATATTTCCCATCCGATGCAACGGATAAAGACGAAAGCCTGTCTGAGTATCAGGCAAAGATATTCCTGTTTGCATTCGGAACCAGAAATTTGAAAAATTATTGGCAAATCGGCTGCCTTTGAGCATATTAGGATTATCGAATTTCCGCGAACCAACAATCAGTGCATCAGGATTTTTTTGAGTTCTTTCTGTCAAAAGCGCTATGTCATTTGCTAAATGCTGTCCATCTGCATCCATCGTTACAACATGTGTAAAACCAAGTTCCAGGGCTTTTTTGAAACCTTGCTGCAATGCATAACCTTTACCACGATTTTTAGAGTAAGAAATTACAATGATATTAGCATTTTTTTGACATTTACAGTTCTCTATTACTTCGCGTGATTGCAAATCAAATCCGTAATGTTGGATTATGACATCTGCAGTTCCATCTGTTGAACCATCATTTATAATAATTATATTTTCAGCATATTGCAAAACAGAATTGATAGTATCAGATATGAAATTTTCACTGTTATAAACAGGAATAATTACACAAAATCGTGTTTTCTGTCTTATGTCGTGTACATTCTTCATTTCAAAATCATACTCATTTTTGCAAAAACAGTTTCATTTTCTTTGACAAGTGCTTTAATTTGCCATGCGTTTTCATTTTCTGCAAATTCGAACAAAAAATCCGTTTCGGGAAATTCCAGCGGATTGACAGGCGCTGTGAACTTTACATTTTTCAATGTTTTAATATTAAAATCAATACCTTTCAAAATGCTGAAAAGTTCAACAGCCGTTTGAATCAGGCACACGCCCGGCGTAATCGGATTGTTGGGAAAATGCGCTTTGTAGATAGAATTTTCAACATTCCATTTTATCCGAAAATAGGCTTTGTCATTCGCTAAATTCTGTTTTTCTATAGTAAAAAATTTATCTTTAAGTATCATTTTACGGCAAATTTATTTATGTCTATTTCATTATTTATCTCTTTGTCATTCAAAAAAATGATTGTTTTATCGCCCGACTTTTCTTCCAATACAATTTCGTAAGCAAGAAAAGTATTTTTGTCAAGTTTCAGTTCAATTGATTTGTAAAACTCTTTTAAGCGCTTTTGAATTGGCGTTAAAACTACCCTGAAATCTTTTTCACTTTCAAAAACTTCGGTTGCAAACTGTTTATTTTGCCGCAAACTTTCGCCATTGATCATCGAAATGATAATACCGCCAAGTTGTTTTAATACATGAGAGTTGCCTTGCTGATTGCCGTCTTTGTTGAGAAGAACGGCATTTTTTCCATTCAAAATCAATATAGAATGCACAGGTTCTGTATATTCCCAACGCAACATCGATGGTGATTGATAGAGTAAAATACCCTTTGCGACAGCCTTCGCCAAAACTAATGTCGAAGTTTTCTCCTGCACAAAACGGCATTGTAGCGTGTTTATATTTTTCGACCGCACTTGCATCTTTTGCTCGAAAACCGCTTTTTCTTTTTCATTCAAATTTCGACTGTCTTGAGAAAGTACAGTTTCACAAAACACAGAAAACAAAATAAATAAAACAACTTTCCTTTTCATGAGTATAATTAACTTTAATTTTTTATTTTGCAATTAAAATCACTCCCAAAATTATTAATCCAACACCCAGCCATCTCGTTAGCGACACTGTTTCGTGAAAAATAAAAATAGCAGATAAAACGCCGAAAACGTATGCAACCGCCGTAATTGGATATGCTACTGAAAATTCGAAATGTTTCAAAATATAACTCCACAAGATGATAGCCAAAATCAAACTGATGCCGCTTGCCAATAACCACCAGTTTGTCAAAATATCAACAAAATATGCCCACGAAAGAACAAATTTACCGATTTTTTGTACTGCTAATTTGAAAAAAACTTGTCCGCTGGCTGAAAGCAGGCATTGTATTATGGTTAAAAGTATTATTTTCAACATATTGATAAAAGTATTAATGAATGATTTTTCCCTTCAAAATTATTGTAGAACAATATCTTCGTTGGTTCAGATTTGCAATTTGCACTTTTTCCTTGAATTAAAAAGTGAACAGGAATATTTCCTTTCTGCAAACAATTCGCTGCCGCATAAATTCCCAAAGCGGGCGCAGTGTAACTTTCTCCAAAAAGGTTTTTATATTGCAGAAGCGGAACCTTAGGGAATATTTTTTCGCAAACATCAAAATAGCGATTATCGTTTTCAGACTGTCCGTTGATACCTGTGAAAATGTAATCAGGTTTTGCAAATTTTTCTGTAACGGAATTAATATATTCAAAATCAATAGTATATAGCGTTTCGACTTTTTCTATTTTGCATAACGTATTTGCCGTTTTTTCCGTTCCCAATATCATCGCAACTGCTGTTTCACCTGCAAATCCCTGTTCTGAAAAATCCAAATATCCCGTCTTTTTTAGTATGGCAAAATAATCGGGTGTCATTTCATCGTGTCCGCTGATAAGAGCGGTATTGATTTTTCTGTTATTCAATTGCATGAAAGCATCTTGTAAGGCGCATTCAAACGAAATTCCCTTATGAGTATAAGTTGAATTATAGCCGTTGCATTTAGTATCAATAGCTACAAGAGAACTGATTGTATTGTGTGTAGAATTAATAAAATGCGTAGGTTTCAACAATTCTTCTCCATTAAAGGTCAAGTCTTTCAAGAAAAATTCCGTATTTTCAATGCAGCCAAGTCCCGTGCCTGTAATAATAGCGTCCAGATTGGTTATTCCGCTTGTTTCCATTGCTTTGCGCGACACAAGGAGAGCACGTTTCAGCAACTGTCCGTAACGTCGTGCTTCCAATGCTGAAAAATGTTCTTTATAATTCGGCTCAATCGCTCGCACATATTCTTCATTGTACAAAATTGGATTTTTCATCCAGTCTTCACGTAAAGGCGTTTGAGCAGAAATATGAGCGGCGGATAATATATAAATTTTATTTTTCATAACTTGCTGAAAATTAAAGTTGTATTATTTCCGCCAAATCCAAATGAATTTGAAAGGACAACGCGAACAGGTTTCAAAGTCTTATGCGAGTTTGTAAATGGTTCAAAGTTCAATTCCTGCATTTTTTTCTTATATCCCAAATTTGCAGGTACAAAATTGTTTTGCAGGGCAAGTATGGAAATTACTGCTTCTACGCTGCCTGCCGCGCTTGTCGTGTGTCCAGTAAAAGTCTTTGTGGAACTGACAGGCGGAATATTGTCGCCAAAAAGTCTTTGGATGGCTGTACCTTCGCTTAAATCGTTGTTTTGTGTAGCTGTGCCGTGTGCATTGATATAATCAATGTCGGAGAGCGAGAGATTTGCATTTTCCAAGGCTTTTTTCATTGCTAAAAACGCGCCATCGCCTTCGGGCGACGAGGCTGTTTGATGGTAAGCGTCACAAGTATTGGCGTATCCCTTTAATTCTGCAAGTGGAGATAAAGCCGTACGTTTACGAAAATGTTCTTCTTTTTCTAAAACAAGATACGCTGCGCCTTCGCCCAAATTCAAACCTGCACGAGTAATATCAAACGGGCGACATTTTTCTCTGTCTAAAATCATCAACATTTTGAAGCCGTTGAGATGGAATTTTGTGATGCATTCACTGCCTCCCACTACCACAATGTCGGCTTTATCGTTTTTGAGCAGTTCCGCTCCATATAAAATAGAGTTAGCCGCTGACGAACATGCTGTAGAAATGGTTTGAAGCTGCGAGAAAATGCCAAAATAATCAGCAATCATTTCTGTGCAGGTGCCGCAATCGTGTGATTTTATATAGTCGTTTTTCGAATCATTTTCCAAAAAATCTTTATAAAATTGTTCTCTTTTGTCCATTCCGCCAACCGTTGTACCATTTATAAGAGCTATGCGTTTATCAGTCATTTTAAATAATGCAGCAACCTTCTGTTTGTCTGACAGTTGTTGATTGCGCCAGCAATAACAGGCACTGATGAGAGCTTCATGCACTGCCAGCATTCCCATTAGAGAAGTACGTGTAACAGGTAGATTTTCAGGAATATTTAACATTCGCATCATTTCCTCGTTGCTAAGTTTTATTTCACCAACAGGAAATTTGTTGTGAGCGGTTTTGAGATAACGTAAATGCTCTATGCCGCTACGGTTTTCCCGCAACGACTGTAATGTTTCTACAACGTTATTGCCAATTGCCGAAATAATGCCCATGCCGCTGACGAGAATTTTGCTCATTATTTTGTCCTTTTTGCAGCAATGTACTCCGCCAAAATTTTTATTGACTTAAAAATCTCCTTTCCTTGTGCTGGGTCTTTAATCTTTATGCCATAGTTTTTTTCCATCAAAACTATAAGTTCAAGCGCATCAATGGAATCCAAACCCAAACCATCGCCAAAAAGATTGTCGTTTTCATTTATGTCTTCAGGTTTAGTATCTTCGAGATTCAATACTTCGATAATTTCTTCTTTCAGTTTTAAAATTAAATTTTCCATTTGTGAAAAAGTATTCATAATCAACTAAATATTAAAAAGCATAAAAAGTATTATTATTTATTCCCAAGTCAAAACGTCCGTCCGATATAGATTCGGGGAAATCATCCTGCATAAATCGCAACTCAAATGTTCCTGAAAGGATAACACGATTTGGAATATCGTCAATATTAAGCAGTTGCGTACGCTTAAAATGCAATTTGCCGTTCAACACGTTGAGAATTTTATCGTTGCCGTCGTTTTGCGAAATTTTCACGGTACAGTCTGCATCAACAAGATTTATTTCTTTATCATTAAGTTGAATCAAACCGCTGTAATCGGAAATCGAAGGGAAAGGAAAAATAAATGACAGTGTTATTTTTTCATAATCTATGTTTCCTATGAGCGAAAACTGCAATTTTCCGTCTTTATATAAAATTTTACATGGGATAATCGAATTTGAAGCTAAAAAATAACTTCTTTCATATTTTGCGCCAAACGAATTGTAACCCCACTCGGTATAAGCAGGCAAATTGGGATCAGATTCATCGGGAATAAAAATCGTCCTGTCCAAGACATCTTCTTTGGCGCAAGACGCTAATAAACAACTTGTCAGTAATAAAAAAATAGTCTTTTTCATATCTTTATATTTTTAATAGTTATCAATTTTATATTGTAATTTTTTATTTTTGAAAACGGGTATCTGCAAGGTAGTCCGTATGCCGATACCTGCAGTTCCACTTGATTTTGCAAATGAACTTAACTTCTCATTATCAAACATATATACAGGAAAATGTATTTCTATATTTCCAAAGGCTTTGTTCATTCGTCCGATTTTAAGTCCAACACCAACGTACAAATAACCTTGAAAAACATTAGGTTTTCCTGCCTGTTCGGAAATAAGGGAGCTATATTTTTTCATATTGTCGTTTGCATACGAAATATAGTTTTTTGAATTAACCAAAAAATTCAGAGCCGTACCTAAAATGAAGTAATGCCGTATAAAAAAATCTTTTTTGTTGGGAAAAAATTTTAGTTCTAACGGTATGCCCACAAATATACTTTTTTGCGATATGTCTCTGATTTTGACATAATTGGTAGTTAAGCCGCTTTCTGTCGTTTTCCAAAGAAAATAATCTCTGTCGGAATTTAATTCGCTGTGGGTGAATGTACAGCGTAATCCTGCTGCAATTGTTAATCTTTCAATCAGTGTGTATTCAAGATTTAATCCGAAATAGTACATGTCATAAGTCTGTCCGTCAAAAATAAAACCACAATTATAATCATAGTCGTAGTCATCATAATAATACGACCTGTTTTCACGAAGATTTGAATGCTTGTTTGTTTTTGCACCAATAGTGCTTGTAATTCCCGCTTCAATGCCCAAACGCATTCGCGGCATGGAAATTAACCCATCCTGCGCCAAAATCAATGGCGAAATGGATAAAAATATGCTTATTAAAATTAATTTTATTTTTTTCATAATTTTCATTTAATTAATCAATTATCATTCATGTGAATAGTTTGTTCCGAAAATTCGTTATCTGTTTTTTCTTTTGTAATCAAAAACATTTTCACGTCCAATTTTTCCTTAAAACTTTCTATCCACGCACAAAGTACAAAGTTAGTTATTTTATCTAAAAAGCAATTGTTTACTGTGCGAAAAATCATTTCTGTGTCATATTTTTCTGAAATATAAAACGATGTTTCGCCATAAAATCTGTTTCGTATTGCGATTTCGCCAGTAACGATGTTAGGCAATGTATAAGCAAAAACCGAAGGAGAAGGAAAATAATTTTCATTACTCTGTATGTTTTTTTGGTACAGCATATCAATTTCGAGCGAACTGCTACGGTTGAAACAAACGACAGCAATATCCTCGCGAGGTTCAAAGCGATTCGGCGTATTTTCAAAAATCTTTTCCGATGCTAAAAAACCAAGTTTAGACAATCCATCCATTTTGAAAAATTTAGGATAATTAACTTCTAATGCCCGATAAAAATCAGTCATTTCCGCTGAATTTTTAAATGACAAATTGATATGTTTTTGTATATATAACTTCATAACTGACTAATTTTTTCAAACAGCAAAGTTGCATTTACGCCACCAAAACCCGAAAGCATTTTGATAAAATATTTTTTATGTGTTCTCTTATTTTCTGTTGAAATATTAATTTGATTTTCAAAGTTTTGTTCATTATAATTCAGTGATTTCAGTATTGTATTTTCTTGCAGTGCGCACATCGAAATAATACTTTCTAACACACTTGCAGTTCCCAAGGTATGTCCAAAATAACCTTTTAGCGAATTTACAGGTACAAGCTGTAATCCAGCCCGTTCAATCGCAACGGCTTCCATGGCATCGTTGTAAAGTGTTGCCGTTCCATGCGCATTTATAAATGCAATTTCTTCTTTATTAATATCTTGCAAAACACAGTTTAAGGCACGAAAACTTCCTTCTCCTGTTCGCGAAGGAGATGAAATGTGATTGGCATCATTGCGGATAGCTCCGTCACTTAACGAAATTCTATGTTTGGCATTGTGTACTTTGTTAGTATAAATTATCGTTGCCACAGCTTCGCCTAAATTCAATCCGCAACGTTCTTTATCAAACGGGCGACAAATATCAGACGACAAGGCTTTGAACGACTGAAAACCTGAAATAATGAATTTCGACAGAAAATCTGCACCTATAACCACCGCATAATCAAAATGTCTGTTTTTCAGTTCGCGCATTGCTGTAATTTGCGCCGCTGCTCCTGATATACAGGCATTTGAAACGACTATCGGCGTGTTCGTATTTTGAAAAAAAGTGGTAATTAATTTCGCCGTATGCCAAAGATAAACCTTGTGCATTGGATTTTTTGAAGGCGTTTCTAAATTCTTTACATTTCCCTTTGTTGTTGAAATAATAAAAATTGTTTTTTTGCTCGACAAATCAATATTTGCCTCCTTGTTTGCATCAAAAACTGAAAGAATAGCGGCTTTTTCAAGTTCGGTGTAATTTGATTGTGAAACATGATTACAGTAAGGGTAAAACAAATCATTCAAACGTTCTTTCTCAATAAGTGAAGCCATAAATGCTTCGGGCAAACCAAATGTACCGACATCGTAATGCTTGATGCCTGAAATACCGCGCTTTACATTTTCATAATTTTCGTTTGTCGTAAAACCTAACGAAGAAATTATATTTGTACCGACAGTATTTATCATTGCAAACCGTTTTTTTCTTTCCACCTTTCGTAAAATTCAGGATTTGTCCAAAGCAACCGATATTGTTTATCCATAAACACTTGAATTGAATATCCCGTGGCAATCAGCGAATTATCTTCTGTATCAAAAATTTCGTAATCAAAAATAATTTTTGCTGCCGGTGTGTTTCTGTAAGTGATTTCTATGCGGGCTTTATGTCCGTAAATCAATGGTTTTTTGTACTCAAAACGTAAATCGACCAAAGGCGCATAATATCCGTTGCCGAAAATATCCAAATAACCCAAACCATATTTTGCGCCAAATGCTTCGCGAGCATCTTCAAAATACAACGCATACGAGCCATGCCAAACAATATTCATTGAATCTACTTCGCTAAATCGCACATTTATTTCTTTTTCCGCTTTTAATTTTTTATTTTCCATCGATATTCGTTATTGCTATTTTCATTTCGCAGGATGTAATCAGTTCGTTTTCAATGTAAACAGTTGCATTCACAAGCGTTGTCTGAAAAACTTCCTGTATGGCTTCTATCTGTGTAACAAGAATTTCGCCTACATTCGGAAGACGTAAAAATTCCTGATTTCGTATTGCTCCGATAAAACCGATTTTTATTGCTTCGTGATACACGTATTTATTAACGTAACCAATTTGTGCAGCGCAAGTTTGAGCAATATTTTCAACAATTCCTGTTTCAGAAAAAATTCTATTGCGGCAAAAAATATTATCTTCATTCACAGTGAAAGTGGTTTTTGCAGTTTTTAAGTCGCAATACAATAATTTATTCACCATTAAAAATGGCGGACATTGTGGTAAAAGTTCCTGTATGTCAATTGCTTCAAAGTTAATCATTTTTTATTTTACATTGAAATATAGAATGTCCTTGCCCTATTCCATCGTAAATTTGTTCTACCATCAAACCAGCCTTGTCAATGCAGCGAATCATATCCTCACTATGGTACATTTTGCTGTTGCCATTTGCCAAAGCCGCGAAATATAACGAAATTTGCGTGAGAGCATAGGCGGCAGTTTCAAAACGTTGCCTGTCCCAAAAAGTTTCCATAATGAAAAGTTTTGAGTCTTGATTCATTGATTTGCAAGCCCTTGCAAGTATGTTTATACCTTCTTCTTCAGAAAAACAATCGAGGAACTGGCTCATCCAAATCACTTCAAAATCAGCAGGAAACGGCACATTTTCATCCAACAGATTACAATCATATCCATTAATTCTGTCAGCGCCTTTTTTGCCATCCGTTTGGCGGCGCATCATTTCAAGTTGTTGATTCAAATCCATTATTGTAACATGTACATTTTCATCAAAATCAACACAGCGTAAAGCCCAACGCCCTGTATTTCCTCCCACATCAAGCAGTGTTGACGGATGGTCGGCAAACACAATTTGCAATGCCTTATCGAAAGATTCATCGCTGTAAAAATGGTCGAAAGCAAACCATGATTTTTGCACATTTTCAGGAAGTTCAGAAAGTCCTTCGTAAATCGTTGTCCAGTCGCCAAAAGTTTTTAAACCTTCTGGTTTGCCGTTTTGCAAGGCTTCTTCGAGATGAAAAAGTCCAAGGTAATTTACGTCATGATTGAAATCAATATTTATGCGCACAGGCGAATCGTTGAGCAAAAACCAGCCTGCTTTGGAAACGGTATATTTTCCATTTTGATAAAGTACTGTTCCAATAGTTAATGACGACTCTAAAAGACATTGTACGGCATAGCGGGATAATTTTGTTTTTTCTATGATTTCGTCCTGCGTCAAGCCGTTTTCAGAATCAAGCAGATGTTGCAAAATGCCAAATTTAATCATCAGGCGCGACACCTGAAAAACGACAGGACCTTGGGCAATTTCGTGCGCCAAACGCTGCGCTTCCAAAGCCGTAAGATGCTCTTTAGTGTATTTTTTTTCTAATGCGGGGAAAAGTTTCATATTTTTATTTCCAAAATTCATAGTAATTAAACCATTGTTCGGGATATTGTTTTACAATATTTTCCAATTCAGCAACATACGAAAAAACCAAATTTTCAATAGTTTCTTTTTTGGTATTAGCAGATTGCTGCTCATGACAACAAGAAAGCGGCTGTACAAAAACCTTATATTTCTTCATACTTTCTTTTACACAAAATACGGCAAGAATTTTCACATTTGCACTTACTGCCAGCGTAAATGCACCAACAGGAAAATTGGCTTTGCCTTTAATAAATTCGCACTCAACGCTTTTTAACGAACCAAAAATTCTATCTGCATGCATACTGACAATTTCACCATTTGTCAAAGCGGAATTGGCAACAAATAAGTGCGACATGTCAGCCGAAATAGGCACAAGATTTATATTGTTTTCGTTCAATATCTTAGAGCGATTTTGCTGCACAATTTGTGTTTCGCCGCCGAAAACAAGCGCATTAATGCGTTTCTTGTCGGCATTCAGAAGATAACCTGCAATTTCAAAATTTCCAAGATGCGAACCGACAATGATAAAGCCTTTTTTGTCTGCTGCCAACTGTTCGTAATATTCGTTACCGATGATTTCAATCTCAAAGTTGTTTTTTTTACCTGCAAAAACAGCAAAACGGTCAAGAATTATCTGTGCAAAAAGAAAATGGTTGCGATAGGTTTTCCAAAACGATTTCCATTTTGAAAAACAGAATCGCTGCCTGAAATAATGATAAATAGCCAAATAATTCTTACGAGCGAAAAGCATATAAAACGGTACGACCACTAATGTAATAGCGTAAGCCAAACGCAAATTCCACCAGCGGAAAAAGAAAATCAACCCGCGCTGTCCCAAGGTTCCACCGCCCGTATTGCCTTGCCATTTGAGGTTATTCGTCATAATTTATTTTCTACTTTCGACTCAATATAATCGCAAAATTGGCTCAAAGTAGTTACATTCTGCATATCTTCCGGTTTTATTTTGAAACCGAAATTACGCTCAACAATTACAACAATGTCCACAAAATCAAGACTGTCAATACCTAAATCATTTTTCAAGTGAGATTCGGGTTTAATAACTGCCTCATCAATTTCAATATCTTCAATCAGAAATTTTTTTACAATTTCATCAATTTCTGTTCTTGTCATATTCTTATACTAATATTTATTATAACTTTTTTATTATCAATGCGCTGTTTGTTCCGCCAAAACCAAAGGAATTGGATAAAATCAAATTTAATTTTTTATCAATGCATTTGGTGGCAATATTCAGTTTTTTTGAATGTTCATCGGGCGTTTCAAAATTTATATTCGGTGCGACAAAAGAATTTTTCATCATTAGCAATGAATATATTATTTCACTTGCGCCTGCCATCCAACATTCGTGTCCTGTCATTGATTTAGTGCTGCTTATCAACGTCTTATTCTCGCCAAAAATTTTGTTAAGCGCTATTGCTTCCACAGCATCTCCCTGTGGCGTGGAAGTTGCATGAGCATTCACATAATCAATTTCTTTTACCGACACTGCCGCATCTTTCAATGCGCGTGTCATTGCGATAATACAACCCGTTTCACTTGGTTGCGAAATGTGCATACCGTTTGATGAAAATCCGTAGCCAACGACTTCGGCATAAATCGTTGCGCCGCGAGCAACGGCGTGGTCATAATCTTCCAATACCAGAGTTGCGGCTCCACCGCTTGGGATTAATCCATCCCTGCCTGCATCAAAAGGTCGCGAGGCTTTAGTCGGGTCGGCAATATTTATGGAAAACGCGCTCAATGCGTCAAACGATGCCATTGAATGGATGTTCGTTTCTTGAGCTCCGCCACACAATACCACGCTTTGAAGTCCTTGCTTTATAAACATGTAACCCAAACCTATAGCATGTGAACCGCTTGCACAAGCCGCCGAAATGGTCATATTTGCGCCTCTCAGTTTGAAAATAGTCGAAAGATTCATTGTTATGGTTGAATTCATCGACTGAAAAATATAGCCCGATCCCATTAAAGTTGTGTCGCGCTTTTCTACCACCACATTGTATGCCTCAATCACTGGTTTGGCGCTTGAATCGTTGCCGTAAAAAATGCCGACTTCGTTTTCTTTGAGGTAATCAATATCAATATTGGCAGTTTTCAATGCTTCCAAAGTAGCAATGTATGCATATTCTCCTTCTTCCGCCAAACCTATACGCAAGCGGCGGTCAAGCATACTGTTCAACTGTGGTTTTTCAACAATACCTGTCAATGGTGAGCGATAACCGTATTTTGTCCTTTCGGGATCAATGCCTATGCCTGATTTGCCTTCGTAGAGCGACTTTGTAACCTCTTCCAAAGTTTTTCCTATACATGCATAAATTCCCATTCCTGTAATAACGACTCTTTTCATAAACCTCCACTTATTGAAATTATTTGTCCTGTTATGTATGATGACTTTTCGGATGCCAAAAAAGCAACTAAATCCGCTACTTCTTCAGGTTGACCGAAACGTTGCATCGGTACGAGTTTTTTTAATTCGTCCTGTGGCAAATCTTTTGTCATAGATGTTTCAATAAAACCGGGTGCAATAGCATTCACGGTTACGCCTTTTTTAGCGGTTTCCAGTGCAAGCGCTTTTGTCATGCCGATAATTCCTGCTTTGGCGGCAGAATAATTGGTTTGCCCTGCCATACCATTGACGCCCGAAATGGACACAATATTAATGATGCGACCGAATTTTTTGTTCATCATATATTTTACAAGTATGCGCGAAACATAAAAAACGCCGTTCAAACTTGTATCAAGTACCGTTTTCCATTCCTCGTCCGACATCCAAAACATATAGTTGTCGCGTCTAATACCGGCATTGTTCACTAATACGGCAATATAATCATCAGCGTGCGCCATTTGCCATTCCGATAAGTTTTTTTCAACCGCTGCACCATCTGCCACATCAAAAGGCAACAACTCTGCTATTCCGCCACGTTGTTCAATCAACGATTTTGTTTCTTCTGCAGCCGCTTTGTTCGACTGATAATTAACTAAAACCGAAAAGCCCATTTCTGCTAATTTCACGCAAATAGATCTGCCAATTCCGCGCGAGCCGCCTGTTATAAGTGCATATTTCATATTTTTTTCAAAAATTCTGTTATATTTTCAATTTCCTGATAATGTGTTCTGTCATCAATTACAACAGGAAAAATTTTGCGTATTTCTCTGTACATTTCTCGTGTTTGTGAAGAAAGTTTTTCATCTATTTTCAGGCAATCCGTTGCTTGCGACAATGCCATAAATTGAATTGAAAGTACCTGAAAAGCATTTTCTATCACCGTTTTAGCAATCAGCGCTGAATTTGTCCCCATACTCACAATATCTTGATTATCATTGTTATTAGGAATAGAATGTACGTAATTCGGAAACGAAAGTGTCTGACATTCTGCTGTTGTGGAAGTGGCGGTAAATTGCGCTGCCTGCAAACCGTAATTTAACCCCAAAGTACCCAAATTGAGGAAAGGCGGCAAAATATTGTTAATGCGGTCATGGCAAAGATAGTTTAACTGTCTCTCAATAAGCATCGTCTGTTTCGTAACGGCAATTTTTAACTTGTCCATTTCAAACGAAACATAGTCGCCATGGAAATTTCCGCCGTGCAATACATTATGACTTACGGGGTCAACTATCGGATTGTCGCAGGCGGAGTTAAATTCATTGACTATCACTGTTTCTGCATTAGCAATCTCATCCCAAACAGCGCCCAAGATTTGCGGTACACAACGCAACGAATAGTAACTTTGCACTTTATGCTCAAAAATCAACTTGTCCTTATCTATATTCGCATAAAGTTTATTTTCGCGCTTTTGCAACAGTCGGCTGTCTTTTGCTATTTCACGCATACGGGCGGCGACTGCCAATTGTCCCGTGTGCCTTTTTGTTCGATTCAGTTCTTCTGAAAAACCGTCGTCATACGCTTGCGTAATTTCGTTTATCCACACAGATGCCAGAATTGTCAAATCGAGCAACCTTTTAGAATAGAGCATATTAACAAAACCTATACCCGACATTACCGAAGTGCCGTTTGTTACCGAAAGTCCTTCGCGGATATGTATTTTAAGTGGCTGCAAGCCGGTTTCTTTCATAACATCGGCAGTTTCGCGCCATTCGCCTTTATAATGTACGCGTCCCTCGCCAATTAACGCAAGGGCAATATGCGCCAACTGCACCAAATCGCCGCTTGCTCCCACGCTTCCGTGTTCGGGGACAAATGGATAAATTCCTCGATTTATAAACTCCACAAGCAGATTCAGCAACTCAATATGTACGCCTGAACGCGCCTGCAAAAAAGTTCCCAAACGCGCTACCATTGCAGCACGCACATATATATCGGGCAACTGATTGCCTGCACCGGTAGAGTGACTGCGGATAATATTGTATTGCAGTTGAATGAGATAACCGTCATCAACGCGATACTGTGCCATAGGACCGAAGCCTGTATTAATGCCGTAAATAATCTTATTTGATGAATATTTTCTTAAAAAATCGAAACAGTCAGTTATTCTCTTTTTAGCATCTTCCGAAATAATTATTTTTTCGTTGTTAAATACGATATTTTTTAATGATTCAGACGAAAATTCATTCATAACTCGACGAGTAAAAAGATGTTATTGATATTTGTATGTGATTTATAAGAAATCTGTCGTAAACACGAGAAAGAAAACAAATACCAATAAAGCGTAAAATGTTTGAGTTGTGCATAGTTTTTGCCTTATGTTGAATATTTTCAGTATTATTAAACTTTTTATAAAGAATGGTGAAATTATGCGATAGAACATGGCGTGTAATAAAATATCCACTAACGGCAAATAATTTTGCTGCTTTTTGTGTCAAGCAGTTAAATATTTTCATCTGTATTAAAGATATTTTTGACAGCACAGTTACTTTTACATCATTTTTATTTTGTTGTTTCATTTCTCGATAAATTTGAGAGAACAAAGGTATAATATTTTTTTTAATCCGCAATTTCAGGGATTTTTCCCTTATAAATTTTGTAAAACATTTTTATTCGTTTGTGTGTAATTGAGGATTTTATGTTATCTTTGTAAACACAAACAGTAAAACAATAAAATAATGAAACAGAAAAAATTAACTTTTGCACTGATCTTTGCAAGTATAATTGCAATTGCCTGTGGACAAAACAACGAAAACAAAAACGTGATAACAGGCGCCGAACAAACCGAAAAATATTTGCCTTTGCTCGAAGGTAAGAAAGCGGGATTAATGGGAAATCAAACATCTGTTGCCGGTGACAAACATTTGGTAGATGTTTTGCTTGAAAATGGCGTAGATTTGAAATTTGTATTTGCTCCCGAACACGGATTTCGTGGAACTGTTGAGCGAGGCGAAAAAGTGTCGAATGAAATTGATGAAAAAACGGGTTTGCCGATTCATTCGCTTTACGGCAAAAACGAAAAAGCCGATTCAATAGTTGCATCGGTAGATATTATGATTTTCGACTTGCAGGATGTAGGAGCAAGATTTTATACTTATATCACATCATTACACAGAGTTATGCAACTTTGTGCAAATGCGGGAATTGAGTTAATCGTTCTTGACCGACCGAATCCGAATGGCGACCAGGTTGACGGACCTGTTCGCAAAAGCGATGAATTCAAATCGGGTGTCAGTTATCACAAAATTGCAATGATTCACGGATTAACCGTTGGCGAACTTGCGCAAATGATTAACGGCGAAAAATGGCTGGACGATGGCGCACAGTGCAAGCTGACCGTAATTCCTGTAAAAAACTACACCCATAAAACTTTGTACCGTTTGCCTGTTACTCCATCTCCAAGTTTGCCGAATTATCTCTCGGTACGTTTATATACTTCGCTTTGCCTGTTCGAGGGAACCGATATAAATGTTGGCAGAGGAACAGATTTTCCATTTCAACAAACAGGTTATCCTAATTCTGTTTTTGGCGAATACACATTTACGCCGGAATCGCGTATCGGAATGAGCGCCCATGTCGAAAATAAAGGACAACAGTGTTATGGAATTGATTTAAGAAATGAAAATCCCGAAACATCAAAGTTTACATTAAAATATATTCTTGATTTTTATAAAAAATCACAGCAAATCGAAGGCTTTAATTTCTTTGCGCGTCCCGACTTCTTTAACAAACTTGCAGGAAATGCCGAATTGCAGGAACAAATAAAAAACGGACTTGGCGAAGATGAAATACGCGCTTCGTGGAAAGAAGAACTTGCAGAATACAAGATAATGCGAAAAAAATATCTTTTGTACGAAGATTTTGAATAATGATACAAATATTTTTTTAATTTTGGGCAATAAAAATATATTAAAAAAAACGTTATGAATTTAAAATTAAGACTTACAATTACACAGTTCCTTCAATTTTTCATTTGGGGATCATGGCTGATTTCATTCGGCAAGTATATGAGCAGTTTAAATATGGGAGATTATATAGGGACTTTATTTGCGACAGCAGGTATTGCATCGTTTATAATGCCTGCTATTGTTGGAATTATTGCCGACCGTTGGATTAATTCCGAAAGATTATTGGGAATACTGCACTTATTGGGTGCAGGCTGTCTTTTTATTGCATCGTTAGCGGCAAGTGGAACAGAAACATTTTTAGCAAGCGAAGCATCCAAGATAATGGAGGCAGATGAGCTTAAGAAAGTAATAGGAACAGAATTTAATTCTCTCTACATTTGCATGTTCTTTAATGCATTGGTATTTATGCCTACCATAGGATTGAGTTATTCCGTTTGTTACAGCGTAATGGCTAAAAATAAAATGAACACGGTTAAAGATTTCCCGCCGATTCGTGTTTGGGGAACTGTAGGTTTTATTATTGCAATGTGGATAGTAGATATTGCAGGATGGGGAACAAGTTCAAATCAATTATTAATGGCAAGCTGTGCCGCTCTTTTTCTTGGTATGTATTCGTTTACACTTCCTCCATCGCCTCCTGCAAAAGCAAAAAAAGGCAGTTCGCTTATTGCTACATTGGGATTGGACGCTTTGGTTTTGCTGAAAGAAAAGAAAATGGCTGTTTTCTTTTTATTTGCCGTTTTGTTGGGTGTATGCCTGCAAATTACAAATTCATACGGAAGTACATTTATAGGCAGCTTTGCTTTTGATTTTCCAGATTCGTTTGCAATAAAATACAATAATATATTCTTGTCCATTTCGCAAATAGCAGAAGCGTTGTTTATTCTGGCAATACCGTTTTTTATGCGCAAGTTCGGAATCAAAACTGTTATGTTAATGAGTTTCGGAGCATGGATTTTACGCTTCGGATTATTTGGCATTGGCGATGCAGGAAACGGACTGATTTGGTTGACAGCATCGATGATTATATATGGTATGGCTTTCGATTTCTTTAATATTTCAGGCTCATTGTTTATCGAAAAAGAAACTCCATCAAAATTTCGAGCAAGCGCACAGGGAATGTTGATGATGGTAACAAACGGGTTGGGCGCTATCATAGGTAATTACGGAGCGCAGACGGTTATCAATCGTTATACAACCGAAACCGCAGGTGTAAAAACAACGGATTGGACATCATGCTGGTTCATATTTGCCGCCTATGCGCTGGTAATAGGAATTTTGTTTGCAATATTCTTCAATTACAAACGGCAACCCGAAAAGCAAAAAATATAGACAGATAAAACATACAGTATTATACAAACAACGACCGCAAACTTGAACTTACAAGAGTTTGCGGTTGTTGTTTTATTAGAATAAGTTTTAAAACCTTAATTCTTAAATTGTTAAATAGTTGCTCCTTAAAAAGTGAAATTTACGGATACAAAAAATTAATAAACAGGCATTTTGATGATGCTTGCTGTCCCGTCAGGGACAGAATATTGGTAGAAAGAAACGCAGACACATGCATATCGCGCGAGTTGCCGACGGTGTTTCAAGTCAGCGACAATGTTTCGCGCAAAAATATCGGCGGCAATTATTTTTCTACCGACATTTTGTCCCTGACGGGACATTTTTATTTACAATTATTTTGTACCTCCGTTTTAAATTGTTTGAATGTTCTTTGTTGTTCTTTACTTTGCAAAGTTAATGTTTTTGTGCAACTATTTTGCATATCTGCCTTACTTTTTCAATTTTGCGTAGTGCTACGCTACGCCGAGAGAAATTTGTTTATTCATCAACTTTGAATATCTTATTCTTCTTTTGTTATTTTAATAAAGATGTTTCGTCCCTTTTTAGACCAATATAATGCATCTCTTTTACTAAAACATCCTGAATATTCATACCCTGTTCTATAAGCATCGTTAGCAATATCAATAATGTCAGAGTGGTTGTTTACGGGAATGTTAAAAAATGGGAAAATCAAGAATTAGCCACAGATTCTTACTTTTTTCTTTTTAACCTCAGATTTTTTTATTCGAACAAAGTATATCTTAAAATTAAGGTATTTCAAGTTTTTAATTTTTAATTTTTACCTTTGTATTTAATTTCAAATCAAAATAAATATTTAAATTATTAAAGTATAAAATATTATGGCAATAAAAGTAACAATAGTAGGTTCGGGAAACGTAGGCGCAACTTGCGCTAATGTGCTTGCAACGCGCAATGTTGCATCAGAAATTGTACTTCTCGATATTAAAGAAGGAATTTCGGAAGGAAAAGCAATGGATATTATGCAAACGGCAGCGCTTGCCGAGTTTGGAGGCTGTGTAAAAGGCGTAACAAACGATTATACGGCAACGGCAAACTCAAATGTAGTAGTGATAACATCAGGCATTCCCCGCAAACCCGGAATGACGCGCGAAGAACTAATCGGCGTAAATGCAGGAATTGTTAAAAATGTAGTGGAAAACATTCTTAAACATTCTCCGGATGCGATACTTGTAATCGTAAGCAATCCAATGGATGCAATGTGTCATCTTGCAGCAAAAACGTCGGGACTTCCCCGTAATAAGGTTTTGGGACTGGGCGGCGCTTTGGACAGTTCACGGTTCAAATATTATTTAAGTCGGGCTTTGGGTGCAAATTCAAAAGACATCGAAGCCACAGTAATAGGCGGACACGGCGACACGACAATGGTTCCGCTTGTATCGCTCGCTACATGCAGAGGCGTGGCTGTCGCAAAATTTTTGTCGAAGGAGAAACTCGACGAAGTTGTTGAAGCAACAAAAGTCGGAGGAGCAACCTTAACAAAATTGCTTGGAACATCCGCCTGGTATGCACCCGGAGCAGCGGCAGCATCTATGGTTGAATCAATTGTAAGAAACCAAAAACGCATTATTCCCTGCGCCGTAATGCTCGAAGGCGAATATGGCGAAAACGACCTTACAATCGGTGTTCCTGTTGTACTTGGTGAAAACGGCTGGGAAAAGATTGTGGATTTTCCGATTGCCGACGAAGAAAAACTTGCATTCAAAGCATCGGCAGATGCTACACGCAAAGTAAATCAAATTATGGTTGACAATGGGATGATATAAAACTGTTTCAACCATATACACAGATAGCCGCTAATGAATGCGGCTATTTTTTTGCACCTGGCAGGCGCAGTTTGCAGCAAAATCGGCTTCCCAAACTCAAATATTTACTTCTTAAACTGAAATTTTTACTTCTTAAACTGAAATTTTTACTTCTTAAACTGAAATTTTTACTTCTTAAACTGAAATTTTTACTTCTTAAACTCGGATTTTTACTTCTTAAACTCAAATTTTTACTTCTTAAACTCAAATTTTTACTTCTTAAACTCAAATTTTTACTTCTTAAACTCGGATTTTTACTTCTTAAACTC
>JAISYZ010000162.1 GCA_031269545.1 Prevotellaceae bacterium | reverse complement strand
ACAACCGAACAACTCAATGTAACGCCAATGAACAAAGGCATTTTCATACTTGCCAAACTCATTCCGTATTGGATTATCGGCATTGTGATTTTGACTGTTTGTATGGGACTTGCCGCGCTCATTTACGGCTTAATTCCTACGAATTTTGCCACGATTTACCTTTATGCAATCATTTACATTTTTGTCGTTTCGGGCTTGGGCATTGTCATTTCCAACTATTCCGACACGATGCAGCAGGCAATGTTCGTGATGTTCTTTTTTATGCTGATAATCATTTTGTTAAGCGGACTTTTCACGCCCATTAGCAGTATGCCGCGTTGGGCGCAGGCAATCACCGCTATCAATCCGCTGAAATACCTGATGGAAGTAATGCGAGCCGTCTATCTCAAAGGCAGTGGGATACGCGAACTTTTACCGCAATTTTTCGCCCTCTGCGGCTTCGCCGTAGCGTTCAATGCGTGGGCAGTGGCGAGTTATAAAAAGAGCAAATAGAATTTATTCAAATAAATATTAACAAGTTAAATATACAGTAATATGAAATCAGAAGTACAAAAAAATTACTTCGCTAATCGAAGTCAATGACATTTTGGAAGTCATTACGCAAAACAATTTTTCAAATCAAAAGCAAGTTGAGTTATTGCAAAAATTTCTTGTCGTGCATTCTCGCTTCGCTCATCTTCACAAACTTGGCGCAAAATGCTTAAGTAGGGCAAAATAAATCCCAAGTGAAACACGACTTGTAGTAACGGTCGCTTTGCATCTCTAAAATTATCCGGTAAATTAACTCTTTCGGTAATAATTTCAGTATTTGGTTGAAAATCGGCTGTCCGACTAAAAAATTTTTACTAACTTTGTCCACGAGTTGAATTTTATTGGTTTTGCAACAACAAAATTACAACTTTTGGGGCGATTTTTCGGTCGCCCTTTGCTTTTGTCAAAAAAATGGATTATTTTTATCGGTCAGTAATGACTATTTTTGCAACCATAATTTTAAACGGAAAAATTTAAAAACAAAGAAAACATAATTTATTAAATAACATATAATTGAGCTTTTACGCTCTTATTCTTACTACTCGGAATCTGGAAAATTTTGAAAAGTACCAAAGAATAAGTTTTGCGAAGGTTCACGTCCCCAAGGGCGTGAACTGTTTCGTGCTTATTTTGGTACAAGGCATTTTCCAGAGCCGCGAGTAGAAAATAAGCATTTAATGAAACAGTTTCACGCTTTTTTTATTTGCTTATGGGTTTAAGGGTTTGAAGTTCACAAAAAACTCTTAAAACTTTATGGAACAAATTTCAAAACAGCGTATCGGTTGGATTGACGGTGCAAGAGGCATTGCCATTTTTTTTGTCATTTATTATCATGTTCAGGGATCAATTGATGGTGAGACAAGTGCGATTTCATCCTTTTTATCACCTTTAAGATTACCTGCTGTGTTCTTTATTGCCGGTTATTTGTTTAAGGACAAATTCTCTTTCATGCAATTATTGGAACATAGGATAAGGATGATATTTCTTCCTTGGTTGTTTTTTAGTTTCGCAATTGTTCTCTTGACCCAAGTAATGACTTTCAATGAACATGGTTCGTTAAGCGAGCAAATCATAGACAATCTACTGCAAATCAGAGGAAAAAATGACCAAGTTTGGTTTGTGGCAGCAATATTTATAATGAATATACCCTTTTACTTTTTAGTTAAATATATTAAGAATAGCAAAGCGCTGTTGCTTGTTTCAGGGGTACTTTTCTTATTATCAACTGCTTATGTGCAATGGTTAAAACTTCCTGCGTTGCCTTGGCACATTCAATTTATTGGTTTTGGCTGTTTTTATATGGCTCTGGGACTTCTCTATCGGCGTAATGAACAAAAAATAGTTTCACACGAAAAACGGATAAATATTTTCCTTTTGTTTGTGATATATCTTTGTATATTCTTGATATGCAAATATTTATTAAAAGAAAATTTCATGTCTTTTATGAGCTCCAAATTCTTAATTGACGCTATTTTAATTACCGGTTTAGGTATTCTGCTTGTTGTAAGATTTGCAAAAATAAAGGATTATAAATTATTCACTTTTATTGGGGCAAACTCGCTTTTGTACTTTGCAATGCACGGCAAAGTTTTTTCGCTATTGATTGCAATATCCGACAAACTTTTAGTCAAATTCGGCATTACGCATACTGCATTGATTGATTTCGGACTGGGAATTGGTATTACCGTTTTAGATGCACTAATTTTAATCATTCCTGTGTTGCTTGTAAACAAATATGCACCGTTTCTCGTCGGAAAAAAATATAAATTGTGGAAAACATAATTTGGTAAATTATTATAAACAGGGCGAAATCTGTTCAAGATTTCGCCCTGTTTATAGTTGTAAAAGTCCTCCTGTGGGGGATTTAGGGGGCTGTTATCAATTCTTCCCTCAATTTTTCAAATTCCCCGCGCTTGCTTCTGTCCGCATTTCCGTCTGCATCCACATAGCCGCGAAGTCCTTGCAAAACCAAATGCTGATGCGCCGCAATAACGCACGCGCCTTTGTAATTTATTCCCAACAGTTTTTCCGTCAGTTTCACACCGCCGCGGGCAAAAAGTTCAATCGGCTCCATAGCGGGCGTGTTGTGTTCGCTGCCGAGCGTTACCACAAAACCGTTTTGGTACAAGTGTCTTACCCTGAAAAAAGTTGACTCACAAAAGAGTTAACAATGTACATACACACGACAAAACAGAAGCTGTATTTTGCCAAGGTAATCAAACTACATTACGATCGTGGCTACGGAGAA
>JAISYZ010000151.1 GCA_031269545.1 Prevotellaceae bacterium | reverse complement strand
CCACGAATTTTGTTATAAATTCAACCGCAGGTATTTTGGTGAACAATTGTTTGACAGACTTTTAATAGCTGCTGTGTCATACAAAAACCAATTTAGGTATAATATTAAGTAATCATTTTTTTTTATTAATATTTCTAACTTTTATCAATTATTTTAATTATCCATGCCGCAAAACCATTCCGTTGCGGACGCCGGTATGTTTTCCATTATTAATGGTATGAACGCCATTCACTAATACATGTTCTATTCCTGCCGCAAATTGATGCGGATTGGTAAATTCTGCTTTGTCAATAATCTTATCAACATCGAATACAACTATATCGGCGAAATTTCCTACCTGTATTGTTCCTCTGTTTTTAAGATTCAGGCGACTTGCAGGTAATTTTGTCATTTTCATTATTCCTGTCGAAAGGTCAACAATTTTTTCATCTCTGCAATATTTGCCTAAAAATCGCGGAAAGGTTCCGTAACTGCGCGGATGCGGTTTTCCTGTTGACAGGTCGCCTACAGGCGAATATACAGAACCATCGGATGCGGGCATGCCAAGTTTATGCGAAAGAAATATTTTTACATTGTCTTCGGTCATTGCGAAGCAAACCATATTTACATGTCCGTTTTCTGCAAGTAAAATATCACGAATAAAGTCTGTTTCCTTTTTATGCGAAATCTCGGCACATTCAATCAGGTTTTTTCCGATAAATTCGGCATTTTCGCCTTTGCCCGAAGTGATGATTACATTTTGTCCTCCGCCCAATCTTTTAATGCGCGACTCTGCATATTGGCTTATTTTTTCAAAATTCACCCTGTCTTTCAGGCGCGACAAAACTTCGGCGTTGCTGCCCTGTCTTGCCCAAAGTGGAATAAATGTAGAAAGTCCTGTAGAAAAAGCGATGTATGGATAACGGTCGAAAGCGACATTAACGCCGCTCGAATATGCTTCTTCGATAATTTTAAGCATGTTCGGCGCTTTGTGCCAATTGTTTGCATTTTGCGCTTTAAGGTGCGAAATTTCGAGGCGCACTCCTGACTGTCGCGCAACGTCAATAGCTTCTTTTATTGCTTCTTCGACATAATCATCTTCGTTGCGCATGTGAATTGCGTACAAGGCATCGTTTTTTGCAACTACTTTGCACAGTTCGACAAGTTCTTGAGTATTTGCATAACTGCCGGGCGCATATTCCAATCCGTATGATATTCCTATGCTTCCGCAAGCAATCTGGTGCTGCAACAGATTTTTCATCTGTTCTATCTGTTCTTGTGTAGCAGGAATATCATTGTCGCCAACAACAACCGAACGCAAATCTCCGTGTCCGGTAAACGATGCATAGTTTATACTTATTTTGTTTTTTTCGAGAGCATCAAAAAAGCCATCAACATGTTGCCACGACGGATAACCGTACCGCAATTGCGTTTTTCGTTCTTCAAAATCTTTGTCGGAATAAGGAAAAGGAGAACCTCCGCAATTTCCGCCAACATCTGTTGTTATGCCTTGATAAATTCTACTGTCGCCTTCGGGACAAATAAAAAGATTTGTATCGGTATGCGTATGAATATCAATAAATCCGGGACTTACAGCGAAATTTTTCGCATCGATGATTTGATTTGCCGATTCGCCAACTTTGCCGATAGCAGCAATTTTATTGTCTTTGACAGCAATATCGGCAACAACGGGCAAATCGCCGTTGCCCGAATAAACAAGTCCGTTTTTTATGATTGTGTCAAAACGGTTTCGCGAACTAATGCAACTTGATAATGCTCCGCCACCGATTAAGCCAATGCCGCAGCCCATAAGCGCTGATGTTTTGATAAATTTTCTGCGTGAAACTTTTTTACTCATAACAAAATATTTTTGTGTGTAATTTTGCGTAAAGATACAAAAAATGATTTAATATGAGATAATTTTGAAATTATTTGATTAAAAAATTTTTTTATGCGTGATGGAAAACATGTTATCTTGTAAGAAAACCGACAGTCTGTTTTTTATTCAACTTTTCCCGGATATACTTTCAGCGCCTGCTCAAGACATATTATTGCATTCTTCAAATCTTCTATTTTCAAAACGTATGCAATACGAACTTCGTTTTTTCCCATTCCTGCGCTTGCATAAAAACCTGTTGCAGGCGCTAACATTACTGTCTGTTTGTCATATTCAAACTCTTCGAGCAGCCAGCGTGCAAATTTATCGGAATCGTCAACAGGTAGTTTTACAACAGTGTAGAATGCTCCTTTTGGTTTTGGGCAATACACTCCGTCGATTTTATTGAGCGCTTCAACCATGTAATTCCTGCGCATAATATATTCGTTATAAACATTCGAAAAATAATCCGACTGCGTTTCAAGTGCGGCTTCGGCTGCAACCTGTCCGTAAGATGGAGGACATAATCGAGCCTGAGCAAAGCGTAATGCTGTTTCAACAACATCTTTATTTTTAGAAATCAATGCTCCGATTCGCACGCCGCACATACTGTATCGTTTCGAAACCGAATCTATAAGCACAACATTTTGTTCTATATCCTTAAGCGTCATGCACGAAATATGTGAATTTCCATCATAACAAAATTCGCGATAAACTTCGTCGGCAAAGAGATACAAATCGTGTTTCACGACTGTCTGCCGTAGCGATTCGAGTTCTGCAGCCGAATAAAGATAGCCTGTCGGGTTGTTTGGATTGCAAATCATTATTGCTTTTGTTCGCGGAGTTATGATTTTTTCAAATTCGTCGATGGCGGGAAGGGCAAAATTGTTGTCAATAGCAGTTTTTATCGGCACGACTTTTATTCCTGCCTGAAGCGCAAAAGCGTTATAATTGGTATAAAACGGTTCGGGAATAATGATCTCGTCACCTTCGTTCAGGCACGACATCATTGCGACAGTTATTGCTTCCGAGCCTCCTGTGGTGATAATCATATCGTTTTCGTCAATATCAATTCCTATACCTTGATAATATTTTGCAAGTTTTTTTCTATACGATTCGTTTCCTGCCGAATGACTGTATTCTATGACTTGTGCATCATATTTTTTTACGGCTTCCAGTGCTAATGGAGGCGTTATAATATCTGGTTGTCCGATATTTAAATGATAAACTTTTATTCCGCGTTTTTTTGCTGCTTCGGCATACGGTACTAACTTACGAATTGGCGATGCGGGCATTGATTTGCCCTTCTCTGAAATGTTTGGCATAATTTATTTGTAATTTTAATAAGACTAAATTAAATTTGGTTGCAAAGTTAGCATAAAATCCTCAATTAAACACAAACGAGTAAAAATGTTTTACAAAAATTGCAAATATCTTGCTTAACCCACTCGCAAATGTAAATATTAATGTTTTTAATTTTTTGTGATGTACTTAGTTTGCATGATTAAATGATTTTGTTTGTTGAATTGAAACGGCGATTTTGCGTTATTTGCGGTTAAGAAAACATTAAATTAATAGATAAACAATTAAAAATTAACAACTAATGTCTTGTGTTCCTTCCTGAAAAAAGTTAGCAGGTTAATACTAAATTTTTACTATTCGTTTTCCTGTATTGTTGTATCCCGCAATCCGAATGATGAATAACACCTTGTTGTTACAGACAAATGTCGCGTTCTATGTTCACTTTTTTCAAAAAATATCTGTCGTGCGATACCACAATGAGCGTGCCTTGATAATCGTTAACTGCATTAATCAGTATTTCTATGTTTTGAATATCCAGATTGTTGGTTGGTTCGTCTAAAATAATTATGTCGGGCGGGCGATTATTTAATGTAAGGCAGCAAAGCATTAAACGCATCTTTTCGCCGCCGCTCAACATTTCGCAGGGTTTTTCCCAATCGTCTTTAGTAAATAAAAAACGGCTGAGTCGAATTTTTATTTCATGTTCCTGCAAGGTTGCGCAATTAAATTGTTGAGATTGCTCATATACAGTAAATTGATTGTTTATAAGCGAATAATCCTGATCAATATATATTGACTGATTGTCGGCTCTGGAAATTTTGCCCGCAACAGGTTCTATTTCGCCTGAAATTATTTTTATCAAAGTAGTTTTACCAGAACCGTTTAATCCTTTTAACGCAATTCGTTCGCCGCTTGTCAACTGAAAATTCAATGGTTCTTTCCAAAGCAATTGTTTACTGTATCCAAAATTTATATTGTTTGCACAAATCAGTATTTTTCCTTTATGTAGCATGGAATTGTCGAAATAAAGTTTTATTCTGTCGATGTCGGGCAGTTCTCTTTTCAGTTCGTTTAATGTTTGCGAAATAGCGTTTATTTTTTCGGTATGCACATCTTTCAGTCGAGAAGTAGTTTTTTCGGCATCATTTTTCAGTTTGTTCATCATTATTTTGGGCATTCCTTCTTTTTTATGCTGGTTTTTCCCGCGAGCGTTTAATTTTTGTTGCCGTTCCAGTGTTTCCCGTTCTTTTTCTTTGGCTTTATGCAATTCTTTTTCTTTGTTTTTTACATTATGCTGTAATGCTTGGTTTTCAATCTCTTTTTGCGCTTCGTAAAAATCATAATTTCCCCCGTAAACCGTCATTCCCCGTTTGCTCAATTCGCAAATCGAGTCAAGCAAATTCAACAATATACGGTCGTGGCTTACAACCAGCAAAGCGCTCGAAGTAGAGCGAATAAAATCGTACAATAACTGTCTTGCCGCCGTATCTAAATGATTGCTTGGCTCGTCAAGCAAAACAAGTTCGGGCTGGTGAATTGATATTCCTGCGAGAAATATTTTTGTTTTTTGTCCGCCGCTTAAAGTTCCTATTTTCTGCGACAAATCCAAACCTTCCAGTTGCCAGTATTTCAATGCTTCGATATAACGTTCTTCAATTGTCCAGTCGTCGTCGAGCATAGCGATGTTTGCTTCTGTCAGGTTTCCGTCGATAATTTCATTCAGAGCTTGTAGTTTGTCGTTTATTTGCAAGGCTTGCGCAACAGTCAGATAATTATATTGTCCGAATATTTGAGGAACATAATAAAGCGAATTATCAGTGTAAACCTGTCCTTCCGTTGGCGCAAAAATTCCTGCAATTATTTTGAGCAAAGTTGATTTTCCCGTGCCGTTATTGCCAATCAGAGCGACTTTTTCACGGTGATTGACAGCAAAATTTATATTTTTGAACAGCAGTTCTTTATCGGGATGTATGTAAGTGAGATTTTGTATAATAAGCATAATAATTTCTTTAAAAAATTGATAAATTGCTACACGTAAATGCAGCCTTGTCGATTGATTTTATTTTTTTTTGAAAGAAATTATATTCTCATTGGTTTGCTTATTTTAATTTGCTTAATAACACAAAAGTAGTATTATTTTTATAAACAATACGTATTTCAATTTATTTAGAAAAAAGAATATGATGATATTTAAGGTTAGAAAAGTATAAATTTTTTGATTTTTCATTGTCAATAATTAAACAGATAATCATTCCGATTCTTAAATTAAAACTGTTTTTTATCACAAATATATGTTTTTATAATATATTGATATTATGCATTTTGCAATTATATTCATTGAGATTAACAATGTTTAACTAAATAAATTAGTTATAAAACTAAAATTATCAGTTTCTTTGCATAACAAAATTTTAATATCATGAGAAAACTCACAACAAAGGAAGAAGAAATAATGGATTTCTTTTGGGAAAAAGGACCTTTATTTGTAAAAGAACTGCTGACGTTCTACGACGAACCGCGACCACATTTCAACACTGTTTCGACTATTGTGCGCATACTCGAAAACAAAGGATTTCTGTCGCACGAAACTTTTGGAAATACCTATCGGTATTTTCCTGCCGTGAGCGAAGAAGAATTTCACAAAGAAACGTTGAGCAATGTTGTCAGCAAATATTTCAACAATTCATATTTCAACATAGTTTCATCGCTTGTTGAAGAAGAAAAAATTTCGCTCGATGAATTGAAAAAACTGATAGAAAATGTACAAAAATCATAACTAAATTTCAAAATCATGGGAACGCTATTAGTTTATTTAATCAAATCGGGAATATGTTTGTCGGTATTTTATTTATTCTACAAACTTTTGCTTAGCAACGAAACATTCCACAAATTTAATCGCGCTGCATTGCTGGGAATTTTATTTTTATCAATCGCCTTGCCTCTGATAGAAATATCTTCGACAGAACAGCAAACCGAAATGTTGAACAACATAATGATGATGCTGCAATCGACTCTTGTTTATTCGGATGCGGCAGGCATTGAACTGATGCAGCAGCCCGAAACTGCAACTCTAACATGGCTGCACGCAATATTGCTGATTTACATTGCAGGCGTAATATTTTTGCCGATACGCAATATTTATTCCGTAATCAAACTTTGCCTGCTCGTAAAAAACGGAAGAAAGCAAATTTTGGAAAACAATATTACACTTATTATCGTACACAATAAAAATATTGCGCCTTTCAGCTGGTTCAAATATATAGTAATTTCCGAAAAGGATTTTGCCGAAAGTGGAAATGAAATCATCACTCACGAAAAGGCTCATATCATGAAACGGCATTCGATAGATCTGTTGCTTTGTCATATTTACAGTATGGTGCAATGGATTAATCCTGTTGTGTGGCTGTTCAAACGCGAACTGCAAAACATTCACGAATACGAAGCCGACGAAGCCGTAATAAAAAAAGGAGTAAATGCCAAACAGTATCAAATGCTGCTGATACAAAAAGCCGTAGGCTCAAAACTTTTTGCTCTGGCAAACAATTTTAATAAAAACAAACTTCAAAAACGCATAACAATGATGTCAAAAAACAAATCAAATCCTTATTCAAGGTTGAAATATTTATATGTGCTGCCAATGCTTGCCATTGTCGTAACGACATTCGCAAACCCGCAGGTGAAAAACGAAATGGAAAAAATTTCGTCTGTCAGCATCAGCGATTTCATCAGGCAAAACGAAGACGAACAGAATGGAAATACAAATGCAAGCGATTCGATTATGCTCACTGTTTTCAGTCAAATGCAAAGCAATGATTCCACAGGCAATTCTCAAATGTCGGTCATCGTAAGTACGCAAGGCAACCTGCAGGATACTGTTGCAGTTTTTATGGACAGTGAAAACGGCAAAATATTAAATTCCGATGTTTTGATTATTGTGGACGACAAAATAGTGAACAGCATGGACGATATTAACAAAACACAAATAGAAAGCATTTCAGTTATCAAAAACGATTCAAAAGCAAAAAAAGATGACGCTGAAAAAACCAGTGTAATACTGATAAAAACAAAAAAATATAATGAAGAAAACAAAAAGGCAAACACACGGGTTTATACTTCGGCAACGACAATCAACAACGGCAATACTTTAATGTATGTTACTTGCGATACCACTATTCTTGATTCGTTGAAAAATTATGCCTATTCATTTTATTTCGATAATAATGATATAAAAAAATTCAATATTGATTCGCTGTATAAGCCGCATTTTTATTTTTCAAAATCACAAAATGATTCGTTATTAAAAAGTTGGGAATTTGATTATTCAAAACCGGTTAGCGATTCATTGTTAAAAAAGTGGAATCTTAATTATTCAAAATCGGTTAATGATTCTTTATTAAAAGCATGGAATTTTAATTTAAAATCATGGAACGATTCTCTGTCAAATACTTTGAGCCTCTATTCCAAATCACAGAGCGATTCGTTATTAAAAGGTTGGAATTTTAATTTAAAATCATGGAACGATTCCATTAAAAAGATAAATCATAATTATTATTTCAAATGGGATTCCGATAAATCCGCCGATATTTTTGACTCAAACATTTTAGTAATTGTAGATGGAAAAGAGATGAAATTTGACGAATTTGCAAAAATGGGCAGGCAAATCGGCACAATAAGCGTTTTGAAAGATAAAGAGGCAATAAAAAAATACGGAATAAAAGCAAGAAAAGGAGTAATAATTGTTGAAACAAAAGATAGATAAAAGTCATTAGTTATAAAGGTGGAAAGATGACAACCTAACAGGTTTTGGAAACCTGTCAGGTTTAAGAACAAGGTCTAATTCATTCGGGCGAAAGGCTTCGCTGCCGTAAATTCGGTTTAAAAACAGCAAATTATGAATAAATAAATTTTATATAACAGCAATTTTTAAAATAAAAAAAAGGAAAATAAATGAAAGCAAAAATTTTAATTGCAGCAACAGTCTGCGCATGTTTATTTAATCAGGCAAAATCGCAAACCATACAGGTGATTTACGAAACACAGCCAAAAATGCAAATCAAAGCCGATGGTTTGGATGCACATCTTATCGAACAGATTAAGAAAAGTTCAAAAATCAAAAACATGCTTTGTTACAGCAACGGCGAAAGCGTTTTCAAATCGCTAAAAAATGAAAATGAACCGTCGGGCGGAATTAATATTAAAACTCCCGAAAACATTATCTACAAAAATCACAATACAAACAAGGAAATATCGTATAAGGATTTTTTCGGCAAAGGTTTTTTGATTGAAAGCGAATTGAAAATTGCCGATTCTATTTGGGAAATTACCGATTCGACAAAAAACATACTTGGTTATACATGCACAAAAGCAATATCAAAGAATAAAGAAAAAGAAGCCTCAGTCTGGTTTTGCCCGCACTTGCCGATAAAAGATGGTCCTTTTTATACGGGTTTGGATGGACTTGTGCTGGAAGTCGTATCCGACAATTCAACTGTTTCTGCACAGGAAATACTGATTGACGCCGACTGCGATATTGCCGCTCCGACAAAAGGTAAAAAAATAAGCAAGGAAGAATTTGATAAAATGGTCGAAAAACGCATGAAAACAATGGAACAAAGCGATGAGTCGGGCGGCGGCATAACTATAAAAATTATGAGATAATTAATAATTAAGAGAAACTGCGGAAATTGAGATGCAGAAGACAGCATTTGAGATGAATATAAACATAATATTTATAGATAAATATGAAAAAGTTTTTATTTTTTGCGGCGTTTTTTGTCTGCTGCACCTGCGGTTTTGCTCAAACCAACAGCGTAAAAGGACATATTACCAACGAAAAAAACGAACCTGCAAGTTTGGCTACGGTTTTACTGCTGTCGGCAAAAGATTCGTCTGTCGTGAAGTATGCCACAAGCGATAACAGCGGCATGTACAGATTATTGCAAATACCAAACGGACAGTACTTGGTAGAGGTGCGTTACACAGGATATTCAACGCAGCGGACAAAAGTAGGAGTTTTCGGAAACAACAATCTTGACGTTAACTTCAAACTCGAAGCAGAAATTACGACACTCGAAGCATCAAAGGTGAAGGCAAACTATAAAGGAATAGAATTTAGCGGTGATACCGTTCGCTACAATCCGCTTGCCTACACCGATGGCTCGGAAGTTACGCTCGGCGAAATGATGAACAAACTTCCCGGCATTAACGTTACCGAATCGGGAAAGGTAACAGCGCAGGGCAAAGATGTAGATGCTATTCTGATTGAAGGCAGAGATCTGTTTTCGGGCAACACGCAGGTGCCTTTGCAGAATCTGCCCGCAAACATAGCCGAAAAAGTCGAAGTTGTAAACAATTACAGCGAATACGATATTATGAAAGGATTTCAATCGTACGAAAAAACTGCCATAAATGTAAAAGTAAATAAAAGTTTTTGGGAAAAAATCAGCGGAAATATCAGTCTTGCAGGCGGCGTGCAGAATAAATTTTATACAAAAAACAACATAATACGGCTGATGCCTAAATTTATGTCATCATTAACATTTTCGGGAAATAATCTTGGCGAAAACCTTTTGGAATTTGACGATTATATTAAAATGAAAGGCGGAATGAATGAATTTTCGACAGGTTCAAATACGTTTTCGTTTACCTTCGACGAAACGGATATGTCGCTGCTGACGGCGGCAGATGCCAACACTTACAGCAGCATGAACAATCTCGGCATATTAAACATTTCGGCTCAACCAAGCGAAAAATTCAAAATAAATACTTACGGACTTTTCAATATGTCGAAATTCAAAGATCAGGACGAAAGCCAGTATACCTACTTCAACGCAAACGGAGACGAACATTATACAAAATCTACAAAAGGCATAAAACGTAATAAAATGGGCAGCGGGTTTTTAAAATTATCATACAATCCATCGGCGACATTAAGTTATATTTATCAGGGAATTTTTACCAGTGCACTTGCAAAATCAACATCCGACATTGATAATGTTGATTTGTTTACCCTGTCGCAAATCAGACGCGAATCGCTGAACACAACACATAATCTTACTGCAATCAAAAAAATCAAAGACAACGTTTTTACTGCCAACGCAAATTTTACATACAAAGATACTCCCGCCGAATACAGTTTCCAGACCGATTCGCTTTTATTGCCGCTCACCGTTGCCGCTTACAACGATTTGTTTTATGTATTACAGCAAAAAACCACAAAACAAAAAACGGCAGGCGCCGACTTGTCGTATATGCATAAACTGAACTCATCGTATTTTGTGAAAATCGCTCTGGGCGCAAATTATACGCGCAACGACTTTACATCTTTTATTTATGAAAATCATTTGAATGAAGAAAAAAGGCTGATTGACGACGAGCATTTTATAAACGATTCTTATTTAGGATTTTTCAATCAGACAATAAATGCAAATATCACGAAAAATCAGGGCATATTCAGATTTAAAGCGGGTTTGACCGTGCGTAGCATGATTTTTTATCACAATATTGCCGAAACGCTTGAAGATAAAAACAAAATTGTAGCAGAACCCGAACTCGAAATTTCAATAATTCCGAAACAGGCTCGCCGATTTTCAATTTCGTATCGAAAAAGTACATCAACAACATCCATTGCCGACTTAATATCTAATATGTACATCAACCGTTTCGACAGTTATGCAAACGGCAGCAGTTTTACGAAACTTTTTGCAAATCGACATTCAGTTTCAACAACTTTTTCCGATTTTAATCAGTTTTACAATACACAGTTTTTTACTACTCTGCGATACGGAAAAACCGATATAACAGCATCAAAAGATTATTATCGAACAGGCTCGTTAAATGAAATTCGCACGGTTTCGGCTCCAAGCAAATACGATATTTGGGGAACTTCATCGTTTTCGAAAAAGTTTCTGTTTGCACCAATTTCGACAGGCATCAGCCTTACGTACAGGCAAAATACCTATTTGTATTTCAGCGCAGGAAACGAAATAAAAACCAAAACATATTCGACATCCGCCAATTTTGACGTTTCGAGCAGTTACAAAGAAGGATTTAATTTTGAATTAAAAGCCGCTTTTTCGCGTAATCATTACAAAACAACAGTTGCAAACAAACAGGATATACAACGGTATTCGGGAAAAATCTCGTTCCGTAAAAACAATTTCTACATATCAACAGCGCTCGATTACGAACATAATAATGCACGCAAAGTGATGCAAAATTTTTATTACTGGAATGCTGATATTCGTTATTCGTTTGCCAATAAAAAATATGAATTGCAGTTACTCGGAAACGACATGATGCATACATCCAACAAACATTGGCGCGAAATTTCGTACACCGATAACGCAATGATAGAAAGTTTCATGCGCCGCATTCCCGGAAGCATTATTTTGAAATTCAACATGAAGATTCAATAATTTACAATTTTAATATTTAATGATGAAACTCACTTTCGGCGCATAAACATAAAGCAGAGGATACAATAAAATCTGTTTTACCTTGATGATATAAAATGTCGAATTGTAATTTTAAAATACATTGTAATATTTTTACAGTTATTAAATTAATTTTACCTTTGTATAAAATTTAAAATAAACTCTTGAAATTATGGTTAGAAAAAATCAAATTATTATTGCAGTTCTTTGCTGCTTTGCTTTTTCGACAGCCACAATGGCTCAAAAAGCATTTGACCAACTTGCTGTTGGTTTGGAAGCGGGGACTTATGGACCCGGTATTACTGCTTCAACATCATTGTTTCCTAACTTCAAGTTAAGAGGCGGATTCGATATCTTCAGCCTTAGCCCAAGTTTGGATTTTGACATTTCTCCCGACGGTTATATTCCTGATGCTAATGCGCACAGCGAACAATTGTCAGGTTCTCTTTTCGACCCGAAATTAAGTTTTGTTAATTTTAAACTTTTACTTGATTATTATCCATGGAAAAACGGTATTTTTTCTCTTTCAGCAGGTTTTTATCTCGGTTCCAATTCTGTTTCGATGAAAGGAAAAATAAATAATTACAATCCCGATGTAATTTTTGAACTTAACGACGATATTATTGTAAAACCACGCACTGACGGAACTTTTGATGCAAAAGTTAAATTAGGCGGCATTGTTAAACCTTATTTTGGAATTGGACTTGGACGCTCAATAGCAAACAAAAGAATAGCTTTTAAATTTGATGTAGGAATAATTTATCAAGGTGATTTCAAATTTGACAGCAAGCAAATATATATCTCACAAGAAGATCAGAACACTTTAAATAATTCAGACGAATTGAGCGATCTCCCGAAAAAAATTTTTAAATTATGGCCAATGTTAAATTTTACTCTTAGCTACAGGATTTTTTAATTAATCGCTTATTAAAAAGCAAAATTTTCAGATACAAAAATTAATAAACAGACATTTTAAACCTAACAGGTTTCCGAAACCTGTTAGGTTTGATGATGCTTGCTGTCCCGTCAGGGACAGAATATTGGTAGAACGAAGAATCTCATCCTGCATGTCGCGCGAGTTGCCGACAGTTTTTCAAGTCAGCGACAATGCTTCGCGCGAAAATATCGGCGGCAATTATTTTTCTACCAACGTTTTGTCCCTGACAGGACATTTTTATTGACAATTATTTTGTCTGGTTTAATGATTTTGCAAAAATAGTTTATCTAATTTTAACTAATAATTGATTGTGAATAAATATTTTATGTTCTTTTAAGGAGAAACTAAATAAAGTGTCAAAGTCAGGAATTACTTTTACCTTTGTATAAAATTTAAAATAAACTGTAAATGAAAATCTAATAAAAACGAGTATAATTTATTTCATTTTCCTGACAAGCAAAACGATATTTTCGACATGATGCGTGTGCGGAAACATATCGACAGGCTGTATTTTTTCGATTTTGTATTTATCGGCAAACATAAGCAAATCGCGGGCTTGCGTTGCAGGATTGCAACTTACGTAAACAATCTTTTCGGGATTTGCATTCAAAATTACTTCGCCTACTTTTGGATGGATTCCTGCGCGCGGAGGATCGAGAACTATAAGGTCTGCTTTGCCGCTTTTGTTGATAAAATCGGCGGTAAGAATATCTTTCATATCGCCAACGAAAAAGTCAACATTCTCAATATCATTTATTTTTGCATTGTGTTTTGCATCTTCAATTGCTTCGGCTATACATTCTATTCCTATCACTTTTTTTGCATGTCGTGCGAGAAACAATGCTATCGTTCCCGTTCCCGTGTAAAGGTCGTAAACAGTTTGAGAACTGTTGACCGCCGCAAAATCAAATACTTTCTGATAAAGATTTAAAACCTGTTCGGGATTTGTCTGATAAAAGGATTTTGCTGCAATTTTGAATTTTAATCCGTTCATCTCTTCCATCAGAAAACTGTTGCCGCTGTAACATATTACATCCAAATCATTAATAGTGTCGTTTAGTTTTGCATTTATAACATATTGCAATGAAACAATTTGCGGAAAATTAGTTTGTAAATAGTCAAGCAAAGCGCAACGTTTTTTTTCATCATCATAACCAAACACAATTATCGCCATTACTTCGCCGCACTTGGTATTGCGAAGAATCAGATTGCGTAAAAGTCCATTTTTCTCGCGAATATCAAAAAACGAATAATTGTTTTCGACGGCAAAATCGTAAATTGCCTTGCGTATTGTATTCGACGGCTCGGGTTGAAGGTAACAATGATTTATATTCAAAACTTTATCAAACAGTTGCGGAATATGAAAACCCAAAGCATTATAATTTTCGATTACTGTATTTTCGTCTATTTCGTTTTGCGTAATCCAGCGTTTGCACGAAAAAGTAAATTCCAACTTGTTGCGGTATTCAGTAATTTTCGGCGAAGCAATAATATCATTCATGTGAGGAAAGTCAATTTTTCCTATTCTTTGAAGTTGATCTGCAACCTGTTTCTGTTTGTAAAAAAGTTGTTCGTTATATGGCAAATTTTGCCATTTACAACCTCCGCAAACGCCAAAATGTTCGCAAAATGCATCAATAAATTTATCTGATTGTTTGACGATATTTATAATTTTTCCTTCCATGAAATTGCGTTGTTTACGCACAATTTGCAAATCGACAATACTGCCGGGAATTGCATACGGAACAAAGATTACTTTGCCATCCACTTTTGCAATAGCCTTGCCTTCGGCGGCAATATCAATAATTTCTGCATTATTTAAAATAATATTTTGCTTCTTTTTACTCACTTTTTTTTACTTTTGTGCAAAAGTAATTAAAAATGAAATATTCAATAAAAAATAACTGTAATTTTCAATATTCATGGATACGATTTCTCACATATTAATTGGCGCTGTCGCGGGCGAGATTGTCGCCGGCAACAAATTAGGAAAAAAAGCAGCGCTTTGGGGAGCGGCAATTGCAAGTTTACCCGATTTGGATGTAATTGCACAACCTTTTCTCCTGCCAGCACAATCTTTACTTTTCCATCGTGGTCCTACACATTCAATTCTCTTTTGCATCTTGATAATTCCGCTTGTTGCAAAACTGCTGACAATAATTCATAAAAGAACAAAAAAGAATCTAATCGATTGGTTAAAAGTTGCTTCGTGGTGTTTGTTTTCGCATATATTTATTGATTGTTTCAATTCGTACGGAACGGCAATTTTTTATCCGTTCAGCAAATTCAGGGTGGCATTCGATTGCATAGGAATTGTCGATTTGTTTTTAATTTTTCCTTTTGTAATTGCTTTGTTATGTTTTATTTTTGTGAAAAGAGGGACAAAATTACGTAAAGTCATTGCGTCATTGGCGATGTTGCTTTCTGTAACATATCTTGGTTTTACGGTCGTTAATAAAATATCTCTCGAACAGAAAATCAAATTTCATCTTAATGATCAAACTATAAATTACGACAGAATATTGACATCTCCATTACCGCTTACAAACCTTGTGTGGCTTGTAATTGTTGAAGATGAAGATGGATTTTTTTCGGCAAATTACAATCTTATAAATAAAGAGATTAATTATAAAAAATATTTTCCAAAAAATTATTATTTATCCGAAAAATTCAACAAAAATGCCGAATTTATGCGGCTTGTACGCTTTTCAAAAGGATTTTACTGTCTTACGAAAGGTGAAAATGGAGAAATATTTTTTTATGATTTGCGTTTTGCAAGTTTCGATTTTGACGGTACAGCCGACCTTGACAAAGCCGTGTTTGCGCATCGTCTGAAAATGAGCGACAACGGCGAACTGATAATGGAACACCATTATCCAAAACGCAAAGTAGATTTTGAAAAATTAAAACAATATTTTCGGCAAATAGTAAACGATTGATACCAAAACGGCATCAAAACAATCTTAAATATCAATCTATTTTATTGATAATCAATTTATACAAATTGTATTTTTGTGGAAGTTTGGTATAAGTCGTTAAATGCTGATTTATTCCATTTTTAAAACTGCTAAAAAAGCTTCCTGCGGAACTTCGACACTGCCTATCTGTCGCATGCGTTTTTTACCTTTTTTCTGTTTCTCCAAAAGTTTGCGTTTGCGTGTAATGTCGCCGCCATAACATTTTGCGGTAACATCTTTACGCACGGCTTTTACCGTTTCGCGTGCAATGATTTTTGCTCCTATTGCAGCCTGAATTGCTATGTCGAACTGCTGGCGTGGAATGAGTTCTTTTAATTTTTCGCACATTTTCCTGCCAAAATCGTAAGCATGAGTGCGATGCGTTAGACTTGAAAGAGCATCTACCTGTTCGCCGTTCAAAAGAATATCAAGTTTCACCAAGTCGGCTAATTTGTAGTTAGTAAGCGAATAATCGAACGAAGCGTATCCGCGTGAAATGCTTTTGAGTTTGTCGTAAAAATCAAAAACAATCTCCGACAATGGCATGTCAAACGTAAGTTCTACGCGATCGGTAGTCAAAAACGACTGATTTCTCAATGTTCCCCGTCTATCAAGGCATAATTTTACAACCGCTCCGAGATATTCGCTTTTCGTTATTATCTGCGCCGAAATATACGGTTCTTCAATACGGTCGATAAGCGTAGATGCAGGAAGTCCCGAAGGATTGTGAACAACAATTTTATCGCTGCTCGTAGTATAAACATCAAAAGATACATTCGGTACTGTGGTAATCACATCCATGTCGAACTCGCGATAGAGGCGTTCCTGAACAATTTCGAGATGAAGCAATCCGAGAAATCCGCAGCGAAATCCAAATCCCAAAGCCATCGACGATTCGGGTTCAAAAGTCAGCGAAGCATCATTGAGTTTCAGTTTTTCCAGCGCTGTTCGCAATTCTTCGTATTCATCTGTCGATACTGGATAAATTCCTGCAAACAGCATTGGTTTCACATCTTCAAAACCATCTATTTGCGAATTGCAAGGTTTATCAACATGAGTTATTGTGTCTCCGACTTTTACTTCGGTAGTTGTTTTTATTCCCGATATTATATATCCTACATCTCCCGCTCTGATTTCGTTTTGAGGTTGCAGCGAAAGTTTCAGCACACCAACTTCGTCGGCTTCGTATTCTTTGCCTGTAGCAAAAAATTTCACTTTGTCACCTTTGCGAATAATTCCGTTTTTGACTTTAAAATATGCAATTATTCCGCGAAACGAATTGAAAATTGAATCAAAAATCAATGCCTGCAACGGAGCGTTTACATCTCCTTGCGGTGGTTTTATTCTATGAATGATTGTTTCCAGAATTTGCGGTACGCCTTCGCCTGTTCTTGCGCTGGCGAGTATAATATCCTGTCGCTGACAGCCTGTCAAATCGACTATCTGGTCGCTGACTTCTTCTATCATAGCGGCTGCCATGTCAATTTTATTAAGAACAGGAATAATTTCCAAATCGTTTTCGAGTGCAAGGTAAAGATTTGATATTGTTTGCGCCTGAATGCCCTGAGTTGCATCAACAACAAGCAAAGCGCCTTCGCACGAAGCAATAGCACGCGAAACCTCGTATGAAAAATCGACATGTCCCGGAGTATCAATCAGGTTGAGAATATATTTTTCGCTGTCGTGTGTATATTCCATTTGTATTGCATGACTTTTTATGGTAATGCCTTTCTCTCGCTCCAAATCCATATCATCAAGAACCTGATCTTGAAATTCGCGTTCCGACAGCGTGTTTGTCGTTTGCAACAAACGGTCGGCAAGCGTGCTTTTTCCATGGTCGATATGTGCTATTATGCAGAAATTACGAATGTTATTCATTTATTGTCGTTTCGAATTTTGTGCAAAGATATATAAAAATACAGTAATTTTCTAAAGTTTTAAAAAGTATTTAGTCAGTATTAAAAAGTAAAATTCCCAGATACAAAAATTAAGAAACAGGCATTTCAAGCCTGACAGGTCTAAACAACAAAACAAACAAAGGGCGAAAAACCTTCGCCCTTGCAGTATTAAACGTTAATCATTATTTTACAAAAACGGAATTTGCATATGCAGAGTTTGTTCCATCTGTAAGCGCGGTAGCAGCACCGTTTTTCCATACTTTGGCTACATCTCTGCTTCCGTTATTTTCGTATCCTGCAACATACACATCGCTGCCCGACACGAAAACGGAATTTGCATCTGCATCGTTTGTCCCATCTGTAAGCGCAGTAGCAGCGCCGTTTTTCCATACTTTGGCTACATAGTTGTTTCCACTATATTCGTCTCCTGCAACATATACATCGCTGCCCGACACAAAAACAGACGTTGCCCGCTCATAGTTTGTACCGTCTGTAAGCGCAGTTGCCACACCGTTTTTCCATACTTTGGCTACAGTTTTGTTTCCACTATATTCGTATCCTGCAACATATACATCGCTGTCCGACACGAAAACCGAATTTACCCATGCAGAGTTTGCTCCATCTGTAAGCACAGTAGCAGCGCCGTTTTTCCAGACTTTGGCTACATAGATGTTTCCGTTATATTCGTATCCTGCAACATATACATCGCTGCCCGATACGAAAACGGAATATGCTTTGGCATAGTTTGTCCCATCTGTAAGCGCGGTAAGCATGCCGTTTTTCCATACAGTGGCTACTCCATTGGTTCCACTATTATAGTCTTGTCGTCCTGCAACATATACATCAGGCTGTTTTTTTACAGGCGCAGGATCCTCTTTGCTGCACGAGGCAACTACTGCGGCAAATGTTGCCACCAGCAGCATGTTTACCATGAATTTTGTTAAATTTTTTGTCATAATCTTTTTATTAAAATTAAAAATTTGTTTATTCATTTTCATTTTTTTTTCTAAAACCTAACTTTTTTTGTAAAAATGTCTGTTAGGTTGAAAACTTCTTATAAAATGTCTGTTTATTAATTTGTGTATCTTAAAATTTTAATTTTAAGGAGCGAATAATCACTCTTCGTTTTTTATTTTTAATTCGTTTATACGTTCTTCGCAGCGGCGGCGTTTCAATTCCATCGTTTAGTATCAAGTTTTAATAAAATAAAAAGCATTATTGTAAACGCCCAAAGAGATGAACCGCCATAACTCAAAAATGGAAGCGGAATGCCTATTACGGGTATAAGTCCTATTGTCATACTGATGTTGACGGCAAAGTGGAAAAACAAAATTCCAAAAGTGCAGTATGCAAAGATGCGCGTAAAAGCGAAACGCTGCCGTTCGGCAATTATTATTATCCTGAACAGGAGAAAAAGATACAAGCCAATAATCACCAAACAGCCTGCAAATCCTGCTTCTTCGCCTATTGTGCAAAATATGAAATCGGTGCTTTGTTCGGGAACAAAATTGAATTTCGTTTGCGTGCCTTGTAAAAATCCCTGTCCAAACAATCCGCCCGAACCTATTGCTATTTTCGACTGATTGACGTTATATCCTGTGCCTTGTAAATCTACTTTCATGTTGAGCATATCTTCAATTCTGTCTTTTTGATGCGGCTTCAGAAAATTATCAAATACATAATCAACTGAAAAACTAATAAATACAGATGAGAAAAAAAAGACAGCAACGAGCAATAATTTAGAGATTCGTCCTTTATGATATTTTATTAAAAGCATTGATAAAAATACTGCAACGTAGATTAAAATTAAATATTGCGTTTCTAATTTAATGTCGGCTTCGTTGCGGATGAATGTTGCGATTATCAATCCTATAAAAAATGTAAATGCGATTTTTATGCTTTTCCATAATATGTCTGAGTTTAAAACAATATAAATCAACATTGTCAGTACGGTAAGAATACAAACTGTTTCTAAGGCAGGCATCAATAATGATAATATGAACAGAGCAGAAATATAAATTATTCCGATAACTATCCAGCCGCTCATGCCTTCGCGATAAAGCATAATCAGAAATGACGAAAATACCAGAGCCGAACCTGTATCTTTCTGCATTAAAATCAGCGCTATTGGAGCTATAAAAATTACGAGCAGTTTTAAAATATTTGTAAATGAATTTATTTTGAATCCATATTCGCTTATCACATACGCAACCATCAAAGATGTTGCTATTTTCATAAATTCGGCAGGCTGAATCCGTATCGAACCTATTGCCAGCCACGATTTGGAACCGTTTACTTCAGTTCCTGCAAAAATAACAAAAAGTAACGAAAACAGTGTTATCAGATATAAAGGAAACGACAATACGGTAAAGACTTTTATATCTAAACAAAGTATAAAAAGTGCGAGCAAAAAGGCTGTTCCAATCCATACGATTTGCATTCCATAACGTTGCGACATGTCGAAAATGCTTGAATGTTCGACATTATAAACTGACGAATAAATGCAGATCCATCCTGTACATACAAGAATTATGTAAACCGTGATAGTTTTCCAATCCAATGCCTGCAATATATTTTTCTTTCTTTTCATTGAATTTTATCTTTATTAAGCAGGTTTGCATTAACAATTCGTTCTTCTTCGTACGGACGCGTTGTTTTGCCTGTAAGATATTTTTCGACGATAAGACTTGCAATAGGCGCAGCCCATGTTGCGCCGGCTCCTGCATTTTCGACATAAACGACGACGGCAATTTTAGGATTTGCACGAGGAGCAAAACAGGCAAATGTAGAATGGTCTTCTCCTGCATTTTGCGCTGTTCCCGTTTTTCCGCAAATATCAAGATCTTTGACATAAGCGCGTCCTGCTGTATTGCCCATTCCAAGTCCGTTTACTGCCAGATACATTCCGTCTATCACTTTTTTATAGTTTACAGTGTCAACTATCGTATAGCGTTTTTGTTTAAATTTGGTATCAATCCCTTTGCCTTCAATGTCTTTTACAACATGAGGTATATAATAATATCCGCGATTTGCTATTGTTGCCATAAAATTAGCAGTTTGCAAAGGAGTGCAGCCTATTTCGCCCTGTCCTATTGCAAGCGATATTATTGACAATGATTTCCATCTGTTTTTTCCGTGCAGGTTGTCGTAAGTTTTAGCGCTTGGTATTATTCCGTTTTTTTCGCCGTAAAGATCCGTATCAAGTTTGCGTCCGAAGCCAAACGACAAACAGTATTCTATCCATTTATTGAACGAATCATAAATGTTTTCATATTCAGGATTGTCAATAATGTTGCGAAAAACATGACAATAATATGCATTGCACGACATCATTATTGATTGAGTCATATTTACAGGCGAAGGATGAGAATGGCAACGAACTCCTTTGCCCACATTATAACCCATAGCGCACGAATAATACGTGTCGGGAGTGAGAACATTTTCCTGTAAACCGATAAGTGCATTTGCAACTTTAAAAACCGAACCTGGCGGATATGATGACATCGTTGCTCGATTAAAAAGAGGTTTGTATTTGTCGTTTACTAATTTTCGGTAATTAGTCATTCTGTTTTCTTCATCAAGCAGGCTCGGATCGAAACAGGGACTTGATATTAATGCAAGCACTTCGCCCGTTGCCGGTTCTATGGCAACGATGCTGCCTATTTTGTTTTTCATCAATTTTTCACCGTAATTTTGCAATGTTGAATCTATGGTGCAAACCAAATCCAAACCTGTAATTGCCAGCGAATCTTCTTCGCCGTTCTTATAACGATCCTGTATTCTGTTGAGAACGTCCCGCGTATAAATCGCTACGCCTTTTCGTCCGCGCAATTCATTTTCGTATCGCGCTTCTATGCCGTTTTTGCCTATAAAATCGCCCTGTTGGTAATAATTATCGTTGCTTATGTCGTTTTTATCAACTTCGGTTATGTATCCAAGCAGATTGGCTGCCGATTTTGTTGTATATTTTCGGGCTGTGTATGCTCGAGTATAAAATCCGGGAAATTTATACGATTTTTCCTGAAATTTTGTATATGCATCTATACTTATGTGTTTTACAACTGGTGTTTGCTGATAACTTGCAATTCCCTTGTTTTTGTATTTTTTTGTTACTTCGGTTAACGACTGTTTTATAAAATCTTCGCTTATATTCAATATCTTACAAAGTTCAACAGTGTCAAAACCACTTATTTCGCGCGGAATTACGGTTATATCGTACATTGTTTGATTCGACACCAAAACATTTTTGTTGCGGTCGTATATCAAACCACGTGCGGGATATTGAGTTTGATAATATAGCGCATTACGTTTTGCTATCTGTTTGTATTCATCGTTTATAATTTGTATGTAAAACAGTTTGGCAATAATAATAAAAATTACCATACATGCCGCAAACAAAACAATCTTATTTTTAGTTATTATTATTCGCATTACGATATATTACGTTTCTTTTCTCTTTTAAAAAGATGTTTTATCAATACTATAAATACAGTTGATATAATTGAACTTACCAAAATTCGTACAAATGTAAAAATAAAATTATTTAATGATAATATTTCGAGCAAAAACAATATAAAATGGTGCAAAAACACAAATAAAAAAGCGTATAATATAAATATTTTCAACTTTATTTGCATTGCCGTTGATGTTGACATGCTTTCGTATTCAACGCGAGGTATTGTGATTTTTATAATAAAGTTACGACAAAATGCCGCAGCCGTACAAGCCGCTGCATGTGCGCCGAGAATACCTGCAGAAATTATATCAACGCTTAATCCTAATCCGAATGATATAAGCATGACCGATGCAGGATGCATGTTAAATGGTAAAATCAAAATCATGTATATATATACGTATGGCGACAAAAAATGTATGAACTGTATATTATTGAACAAAAATTCCTGCAATAATACCAAACACACAAACCATAACAAATATTTTATAAAATCATTCATTTTTCAACAATGTATTTATTTCGTCTTTATCGTGAATGTCAACAACATAAACATTTTGCAATACTTTCATATCCTGGCTTAATTTTACGTCTATTTCATAAAAAATACCATCTTTTATATTGATTTTTTCTACTGTTCCTATTAAAATATTTTCGGGAAAAACGCCTGAATGTTGATTTGTTGTTACCGTATCGCCAACCACTACATCGCTTTGCTGCATTATGTCATGAAGTTGTACAGTATTAATATTCACGCCGTTCCACGATATTGTTCCGTAGTTGCCCGTGCGTTTCAGTTTTCCGCTAAACTTTATAAATCCTGTATTTAATATCGATATTGCCGATGAATAATTTGCCGAAGTTTTTACAATCATGCCTATAATTTTTTCGTCGCTTGAAATGACTCCCATTTCGGGACGTACGCCCTGTTCGCTGCCTATATTGAGTATTATGAAATTTTGTTGTTTGTTTGTTGAATTTCGTATAATCTTTGCCGTTTTATAGGTATAAGCAGGACGATTTAAAATATTTCTTATTCCACTGCGTATTGTATCACTGTTTATATATTTATTTAATTTATTGTGTAAATCAAGATTTTCGGCAATCAATTTTTTATTTTCTTCTTCTAACGCAAAATATTGTTTTATGCTTGCATATTTTTCATATACAACACCTTTGACATGGTTAATATAGGCTGCAAACTGTGTTTTTTGATACTTTGAATTGTTGAATATCAAAACAACAGCGACAGACTCCAATATCACAAAAAGGATTATTGTTCGGTAACGAAGCAAAAAGCGAAGTATCGATCCCATTTACGTTTTGTTTTTATTTGCTTACATCAAAAACGGGAATTTTTCTACATTTTTTAATGCCAAACCTGTTCCGCGTGCAACGGCTCTAAGCGGATCTTCGGAAACGATAAAAGAAATATTTATTTTTTGTTTTAACCGTTTATCCAGTCCTTTGAGCAATGCGCCGCCGCCTGTGAGATGAATACCGTTTGCTACGACATCGGCATACAGTTCGGGCGGCATTTGTTCCAAAACATTTATGATTGCAGTTTCGAGTCGTGCAATTGATTTATCAAGCGCCATTGCAATTTTTTGGTATGATACTGCAATTTCAAGAGGTAAATTTGTTATGATATTAGGACCTCTAACGATATAATCAGCAGGCGGATTTTCCAATTCGGTAAGAGCCGAGCCTACGGCGATTTTAATATCTTCGGCTGTGCGCTCGCCAATGCGTACGCTGTATTCTTGACGCATAAATTCCTTTATGTCATTTGTAAAAACATCTCCTGCCGTGCGAATACTTTCGCCGCAAACAATGCCGCCGAGCGAAATCACTGCAATTTCGCTTGTGCCTCCGCCAATATCTATTACCATATTTCCTGTCGGAGCCATTACGTCAAGACCTATTCCCAAAGCCGCCGCCATTGGTTCGTAAATAAGATAAACTCCGCGTCCGCCTGCATTTTCAGCAGAGTCGCGAACCGCTCGCCGCTCAACTTCGGTGCTTCCCGATGGAATTCCTATAACTATTTTTATAGTAGGCTGCAACCAGCGGTTTTTATTGTTTATCATTTTTATCATGCCGCGAATCATCATTTCTGCAGCGTCAAAATCTGCAATCACGCCATCGCGCAAAGGTCGTATAACTTTTATACCTTCGTGTTCGCGTCCCTGCATTTGTCGGGCAGCATGTCCCAATGCTTTCAATTTGTTTGTCTGCTTGTCAATTGCAACTATTGAGGGTTCATCAACAACAATCTTGTCGTTAGAGATAATAAGCGTATTTGCTGTTCCCAAATCCATTGCTAATTCCTGTGTTAATAACGAAAATGCCATTTCCTTATCTTTTTAATTTATTATTATTATATTTTTAATTTTAATGTCTAAAATGTCGTATTCCTGTTGATACCATTATCATGTCGTTTGCATTGCAATAATCAACTGATTCTTTATCGCGAACCGAGCCTCCCGGCTGTATCACTGCGCTTATTCCCGCCTCGCATGCAATTTGTACACAATCGGCAAAAGGGAAAAATGCATCCGAAGCCATTACCGCATCGGCAAGCGATAAATCAAAATTTTTTGCTTTTTCTATTGCCTGTTTCAACGAATCAACTCTTGATGTTTGTCCGATGCCGCTTGCCAAAAGCATACGGTTTTTTGCAAGCACAATGGCGTTTGACTTGGAATGTTTCACTAATTTATTTGCAAAAATCAAATCGCGTATTTGTTCTTCGCTTGGTTTTTTCTCAGTCATAAAATCAAGTCCGTCTGTTCCACCTGTGCAATTATCTCTGTCCTGCTCTACAATTCCATTCAATATTGTTCTGAACTGTTTTTGCGGAATATCGAATTGTTTTTGCTGTAAAATTATTCTGTTTTTCTTTGATTGCAAGATATTTAAAGCATCTATTGTGAAATCGGGAGCAATTATTACTTCAAAAAACAGTTTATTTATTTCTTCGGCGCATGATTTATCAACAGTTTTATTTGTAATTATCACGCCTCCGAATGCCGAAACGGGATCGGCTTGTAAGGCAAGTTTCCATGCTTCGGTTATGTCATTGTGCGAAGCACAGCCACATGCATTATTGTGTTTTAATATTGCAAAAGTAGGCTCATCGAACTCGTTTATCAGATTTATCGCCGAATCTATATCCAACAGATTATTGTATGATATTTCTTTTCCGTGCAACTGGCTGAAAACTTCGTCAATATTTCCGAAAAATGTTGCTTTTTGATGAGGATTTTCTCCATATCGCAATTGATTTGCCTGTTCGATACTTTGTTTAAATACATTTATATCATGTTGTTGATTAAGGTATTTGAATATTTCGGTATCGTAATGAGATGAAATGTTAAATGCTTCGGCTGCAAAATATTTTCGTTGAGCAAGCGTTGTTTCACCTTGCTGTTCGATTAATATTTTTTTCAGACAATCGTACTGTTTTCGCGACGAAACAACAAGCACATCGCTGAAATTTTTAGCGGCAGCGCGAATTAGCGAAATTCCGCCTATATCTATTTTTTCTATCAAATCATCTTCGCTTGCGTTTTGTTTAAGTGTTTCTTCAAACGGATACAAATCTACTATCACAAGATCGATAGGTGGCACTTGGTATTGTATTTGTTCTTCGGTGTCCTTTGCATTGTTGCGTCTAAACAAAATTCCTCCAAAAATTTTCGGATGCAGTGTTTTTACGCGTCCTCCGAAAATCGATGGATATGATGTTAAACTTTCTACAGTTTGAACATTTATTCCTGAATTTTTAATAAAATCGTAAGTTCCACCGGTCGAATAAATTTTAACCCCAAATTCGTTTAGTTTATTTACAATCTCGCAAAGTCCATCTTTATAAAATACAGATATTAATGCTGTATTAATCTTTAAATTCATATTATTCATCTAACTAACATGTTGATTATATATTTGTTATATTCATGAAAACGTTTTTTTATAATTTTAGCCCATAAAGGTAATTATTTTTTTGTTATTCAAATATAAAAAATAAAATAAGTTATACAAAAGTTATCAAAAAACGTTGTGATAATTGCTATTAATCGATTGAAATGTAAGATTGTATGATAAAATTACAGAAATAAATTTATATTACATAATTATTCCTTTATTTATTCGCTACTTTAAAAGAATATAAATTATAATGATAATCCGCATAGCTTCCTATAATTTATCATAAATAATTTATTATCATTATTTTAATATATTGATTCAATTATATACATCAACTGTTTTATTTTATGAATTTTACAACATTTGATAGGACATATACGGATAATCATTTGGGTTCAAGATACTTTAAGAGGCATTTGTATCTTTGCAAACTATTAGATATTCTATGAATAATAAGTATATATTCCGTTCCCACATTTCAGAGAAGAAATTTAGGGATATTTTAAGGTTATTTTGCGTTGATGTTGATGCTACAAAAACATCAGCACATACAGGTGTAAGTAGAATCTGTGTTAATCGTCTTTTTGACAAGATACGAGAGCGTATTGCAGAAGAATGCGAAAAGATAAGTTGCTTTGATACAGGAGAAATAGAACTTGATGAAAGTTACTTTGGAGCAAAAAGAGTACGAGGGAAAAGAGGAAGAGGCGCTTATGGTAAAACGCCTGTATTTGGCATGTTAAAACGCAATGGGAATGTTTATACACAGATAGTTAAGTATTGTTCTATTAAAGAACTACTACCCATCATAGAAAGCAAGGCAGATAAAAACTCAACAATTTATACCGATTATTTTAAGACTTATGATGGCTTGGCAGACTTTGGTTATAAACGCCATTACAGAATAAAACACTCTGATAATGAATTTGCTAATGGTCGTAATCACATCAACGGTATAGAGAACTTCTGGGGCTTATGTAAGGTAAGATTGAGCAAATATAGAGGCATACATCAACATAAATTTTACTTGCATCTAAAAGAATGTGAATTTAGGTATAATAACAGAAACACAGATATTTACAAGTATTTATTGAAAGTCATAAAAGATAATCCAATTAAATTATCGTAATATATGTGTTATGTTTCAAAAAAAGTTGTAATTTTACAGTCGTTAAAAAAAGGTTAAATGGATGCTTAAAGTATCTTGAACCTAAAATTTTATGGAATAAAAAATTGCCGTGCGGAAAAATTCTTGATTTGAAAATTTCAGGTGACAATTATGATAGATTGCTTTTGAAAAATAATTTATGTGACAATTTGTCGAGCGATAGAATGTGTCCGCATTTTGACGGAAAATATAATGGTAAATTTGACGGCTGGTTGTCTGACTTTGAGATAGAAGAATTGAAACATAAAGTTCGTACTATTGGAGGACATATAATTTTTCCTGCTCATAAAAAGAATGGTTTTACAATAAATCAAGCCAGAGGAGTAAGCAGGACTATTTGCGACAGATTTGATTTAACTTTAGAGTGCATTAGATGTTTTTATCAAGAAGAACAAAGTCCACTTTATGATACACTTATGAGATACAAGGATTTTTTTGATTTGTTTATTGATTTTAGCGGTTATATTGATTTCTTTATATTGCAGGATTTTACAGATGAAAAAAAACAAATCAAATTTTCTTTACCTTGTGATAATTTTAAACGGTCACCGTTACCTCAAACAGTTGATGAGTATAAAAAATATAAAATGCATACAATAGATTTAATTAATAGAAGAAATAAGAGAATTTTAGAAAGTGTATAATAAATCTGCGTTATATATGTTAAAAACGAACAATATGCCCAATCCCCTTTTTTAAAATATGATCTCTCGTTATGAAATTCACACATCGCGCTTGCCGTTGTTCTTTACAGAGCCGGTTTTTTCGACTATGCGGCGTTACAGCGTTTCGGTGCTTATACCATGATGATCTTTCCGAATTGTTTGTTGCGGAGAATGTGTGATATGTTCCTGTTTCCGACATTTCTGTTAAATAAAATTTTCAGCAAATACACAAATTATTTTCCGCAAAAATGCGGCGAATGTGTAAAATATTTGCCACATCATAAAAACTATTCTACATCTAATCACGAAAATACATAAATATTCTGTATATCCTTTGTTCTGCTTAAATTATTGTTACTAAACAATGAACATAAAAAAATAAGCACGTATTTAATAATAAGCACACAATATTTACATTATCACGTACAAAATTGTATAAAAATTTCATTTTATAAACAATAATTAACTTATTATTTTTTGCCGTTTCGGAAAAAAGTTATACCTTTAATAGATTATTAATTAGATAAATGTTGAAAATCATAAAAATAATAGTTTCATTTATTTATGGTACAGCAGTTTCCATACGCAATAAATTTTACGACGTCGGCATATTTCCACACAAAGAAATAAAAGATGTAGTAACAATCGCCATAGGAAATATTACTGTCGGCGGAACAGGAAAAACACCACATTCGGAATTTATGATAAATATTTTGAAACACGAATTTAAAGTGGCTCTGCTTTCTCGTGGATACAAACGTAAAATAAAGAAATTCAGATATGTAGAAGCAACAAGTACTGTCGTAGAAGTCGGAGACGAACCGCTGCAAATAAAACGTAAATTTACGGATATAATAGTTGCCGTTGACGCTAACAGAGTGAGAGGCATAAAATATATAAAAGAAAAATATCCGGATGTTGATGTTATTGTTTTGGATGATGCTTTTCAGCACAGGCATTTGAAACCGTCTTTATATATTTTGCTTTGCGATTACTGGCGTCCTGTAAATAAAGATAAAATGTTGCCATGGGGAACATTACGCGACAGGCAAAATCAAAAATATCGCGCTGATATTGTATTTGTTACAAAATGTCCGCAGAATATAAATCCGATTGATATGAGGATTGTTATCAACGATTTAGATCTTTTTCCGTATCAAAAACTGTTTTTTACATCATTGGAATATAATGATTTAAAACCTGTTTTTGATGTAAAGAACAAACCTGCCGAAACAAATAAAATAGCGGCTGTTGCAGGAATTGCAAATCCAAGATTGTTTGAAGAATACATATCAGCAGCCTACGCAAAACCTCAAATATTAATATTTCCCGATCATCACGATTTTTCCAAGAAAGATATTGATAGTATTTGCGAAATAATTGACAGAAACGAACTTTTTGTAACAACCGAAAAGGATGCCATGCGACTGATGAAATATGAAAATTTCACGGAAGAACAAAAGGCAAAAATGTTTTATCTTCCGATAAAAATAAAATTTTTGAATAAGGAAGAAAAAAAAATAACTGAATATATAATTGACTATATCAAAAAGTATAAAGGAAACAGAAAGTTTTATTTGTAAAATCGTTAATTGTATAACGAAATCTTGAATATTATTAAATATAATACATATTCATAAAAAAATCAACAAGTTATAACGTGTATGATATTTGGAATTAACAAATTATTGCACAAACTAATAGTCATAAATTATCATTTCTTATTTTTTTTCATACCTTTGTCGGCTAAATTGAATAATTTTTTTAATTAAAATAGACTATTTATGACAAAAGAATTAAAAATTGTAGTGCTGGCAAAACAAGTTCCTGACACTCGTAACGTTGGTAAAGATGCTATGAAAGAAGACGGAACGGTAAATCGCGCAGCACTGCCTGCAATCTTCAATCCCGAAGATTTAAACGCACTCGAACAGGCTCTTCGATTGAAAGACCTGTATGCAGGTTCAACCATTACTATTTTAACAATGGGTCCGGCACGCGCAGCCGAAATAATTCGCGAAGGATTATTCCGCGGCGTCGATAACGGTTATTTGCTCACCGACAGAGCCTTTGCAGGCGCCGATACTTTGGCAACATCGTATGCTCTTGCTACGGCAATCAAGAAAATCGGAGATTACGATATTATTATCGGCGGACGCCAGGCAATAGATGGCGACACGGCTCAGGTAGGACCACAAGTTGCCGAAAAACTTGGACTTACGCAAATTACCTATGCCGAAGATATTGTTAAAATCGAAGATGAAAAAATCACGGTAAAACGACATATTCCCGGAGGAATCGAAACCGTTGAAGGTCCATTGCCGATTGTTATCACAGTGAACGGCTCGGCTGCTTCCTGTCGTCCGCGTAATGCAAAATTGGTACAAAAGTACAAATATGCCAAAACACCGACCGAAAAAGCAGAAAATCAGTCAAAATATGCCGATTTGTACAACACTCGCGAATATCTCAATCTCGTAGAATGGAGCGTTAAAGATGTAAACGGCGATGTTGCACAATGCGGATTATCAGGTTCGCCAACAAAGGTGAAGGCTATTCAAAACATTGTTTTTCAGGCAAAAGAAAGTAAAACAATAACAAGCGCCGATAACGAAGTCGAAGATTTAATTGTAGAACTTTTAAATAATCATACCATAGGATAATGCATTATTTAATGTCTGAAAATTATTAATTTAAATAAAATTTATAGAATGAATAATTTATTTGTATATTGCGAAATAGAAGATAATATTGTTGCCGATGTAAGCCTCGAATTGCTTACAAAAGGACGCTCGCTGGCAAATCAACTCAAATGTCAGCTCGAAGCCATAGTTATAGGCAGCAAACTGGATGGTATCGAAAAACAGATAATTCCTTACGGTGTTGATAAATTACATGTGTTTGACGGAGAAAAACTTTATCCATACACATCGCTTCCTCACACGTCTGTTTTAGTAAATTTGTTTATAGAAGAAAAACCGCAAATTTGCCTGATGGGAGCGACAGTTATCGGACGCGATTTGGGACCTCGTGTATCGTCTGCGCTTAAAAGCGGTTTGACTGCCGACTGCACTTCGCTCGAAATAGGCTCGCACGAAGACAAGAAAAACAATATCGTTTACGAAAATCTGCTGTATCAAATTCGTCCTGCCTTTGGAGGAAATATTGTTGCAACAATTATCAATCCCGAACATCGTCCGCAAATGGCAACCGTTCGCGAAGGCGTTATGAAAAAAGAAATTCTTGACGAAAATTACAAGGGCGAAGTGATACGTCACAAAGTTTCGACTTACGTTGACGAAAGCGATTATGTTGTGAAAGTTATCGAACGGCATATCGAAAAAGCCAAACACAATCTTAAAGGCTCTCCTATTATAGTTTCGGGAGGTTATGGCGTTGGCTCAAAAGAAAATTTCAAACTGCTGTACGATTTGGCAAAAGTTATAAACGGAGAAGTAGGCGCAAGCCGCGCCGCTGTTGATGCAGGCTTTGCCGAACACGACAGACAAATCGGGCAGACAGGCATAACCGTGCATCCTAAATTATATATTGCCTGCGGAATTTCGGGACAAATTCAGCACATTGCAGGAATGCAGGACAGTTCGATGATAATTTCAATAAACAACGATGCAAATGCGCCGATAAATCAAATTGCCGACTATGCAATAATTGGCGATTTGATGGAAGTTATCCCGAAAATGATTAAATATTATAAGAAAAATTCAAAATAATTTAATATTGTTGAGATATGCGAATCCTCAAAAAAAGGCAATTTTGAGGATTTGATTCCTCAAAAAAGGCAATATTTGAGGATTTGAATAAAAAATCAGCATTGCGCAGAAATAAATTTGACGATGATAATACGCAGTTTGGCAAATACTATAAACGATAAACTTTGGAAAAATAAAGCTATTATTGTTATGGGAGCGCGGCAGGTTGGAAAAACTTCGCTGCTCAAAATGCTTTTTGCCGATGCTAATGATGTATTGTGGTTAAATGCAGATGAACCCGATGTGCGCGCCCTGTTCGAAAATGCCACTTCTACTATTCTGAAACAACATTTCGGAAATCATAAAATTATAATTATTGACGAGGCTCAACGTATAAACAATGTAGGAGTGAAACTCAAATTAATTACCGACCAAATGCAAGATAAACAACTGATTGCAACAGGAAGTTCTTCGTTTGACTTGGCAAATAAAATAAATGAACCGCTTACGGGACGAAAATGGGAATATAAAATGTTTCCACTGTCATTTGGCGAAATGGTTAATCATCATGGGCTTATAAACGAAAAACGCCTTGTGCCGCATCGTATGATTTATGGATATTATCCTAATGTTGTAACTAATGCAGGCGACGAAAAAGATATTTTGCTGCAACTTGCAGACAGTTACCTTTATCGCGATGTGCTTGCATACGAAGGAATTAAAAAACCGGATATAATATCTAAACTGTTACAGGCTTTGGCGTTTCAGGTTGGCAGCGAAGTATCATTGCGCGAACTTGGCGAAATTTGCCAGATAGATTATAAAACCGTTGAAAAATACATTGTACTTTTGGAACAGTCGTATGTAATTTTCCGCTTGGCTTCGTTTAATAGAAATCTGCGAAATGAGTTGAAAAATAAACGAAAAATATATTTTTACGACAACGGTATTCGCAATGCTTTGATAAACAATTTTAACCCTGTGGAGTTACGCCAGGATACAGACGCATTATGGGAAAATTTTATCATAAGCGAGCGGTTGAAATATATTAATTACAGCGGACAATGGAAAAACAGATGGTTTTGGCGTACCGTAGAAAAACAGGAAATCGACTATATTGAAGAAGATGATGGACAAATAGAAGCATTTGAATTTAAGTGGAATCCGAAAAAACAAAGCAATATTCCTCAAATATTCAAAAAAACATATAACAACAATATATTTAAGATAATAAACAGAGATAATATTGAAGAATTTTTAATATAAGCAAACAATATTCAATTGAATTAAAGAATGTATATAAAGAAATTAGAACATAATAATTCAAAAATAAATTAAAATTATGGCAAATTTTTATAACGACAACAAGGATCTGCAATTCCACTTAACACATCCGCTGATGGAAAAAATAGTGGAACTGAAAGAAAAAAATTTTGAAGACAAAGATAAATTCGACTATGCGCCGGTTGATTTTGAAGACGCAATGGACAGTTATCAAAAAACGCTCGAAATAATCGGCGAAATTTGCGGAGAAATCATCGCCGCCAATGCCGAAAATGTTGACCACGAAGGTCCACGACACGAAAACAACCGCGTCATTTATGCCGAAGGAACACAGCAAAATCACGAAGCACTGCAAAAAGCGGGCGTTTACGGAATTTCGCTTCCTCGCGAATATGGCGGATTAAATTTTGCAATGGTTCCGTACGTGATGGCTGCCGAACTCGTTTCGCGTGCCGATGCCGGATTTGCAAATATCTGGGGATTACAGGATTGCGCCGAAACAATTCACGAATTTGCATCAAAGGAAATTCAGGACGAATATCTTCCGCGTATTCCCAAAGGCGATACCTGTTCAATGGATTTGACAGAACCCGATGCAGGTTCGGATTTGCAGTCTGTTCAACTGAAAGCAACTTTTGATGAAGAAAAAAATTGCTGGTTTTTGAACGGCGTAAAACGTTTTATAACCAACGGCGATGCTCACATAAAATTAGTGCTGGCTCGCAGCGAAGAAGGAACAAAAGACGGCAGAGGCTTATCGTACTTTGTTTGCGACAACAATCATGACGATAAAATTCTTGTTCGCCGCATCGAAAATAAGTTGGGAATTAAAGGCTCGCCTACATGCGAACTGGTTTTTCGTAATGTTCCTGCAAAACTTGTCGGAGAACGCAGACTCGGCTTGATAAAATATGTAATGTCGCTTATGAACGGAGCGCGGCTTGGCGTTGCCGCACAATCGGTAGGATTGAGCGAGGCGGCTTATCGCGAAGCATTGAAATATGCAGGCGAACGAACACAATTCGGAAAAGAAATAATAAACTTTCCCGCCGTTTACGAACTGCTTGTTACAATGAAAGCGCGTTTACAGGCTGCACGTTCGCTGCTTTACGAAACGTCACGTTTTGTTGATATTTACAAAGCCTACAATCTTATAAGCAACGAGCGCAAACTTATTCCCGAAGAACGTGAAGAACATAAAGAATATCAGCGTTTAGCAGATATTTATACGCCAATACTGAAACTTTTTGCAAGCGAATATGCCAATCAACTTGCCTACGATGCAATTCAAATTCATGGCGGTTCGGGATTTATGAAAGATTATTTAGTCGAACGACTTTACAGAGACGCTCGTATTTTGAATATTTACGAAGGAACTTCACAGTTACAGGTTGTTGCTGCAATTCGCGGCGTTACAACAGGCGCATATCTCAACAAAATTCGTCAATATGAAGCAAATATTACTGCTCCCGAATTTGCAAAAGCGAAAGAGCAACTCGTAGCACTTACCGCCGATTACGAACAAGCCGTAACGATGGTTACAGAAGTAAAAAATCAGGAATATCTGGATTTTCATGCACGCCGTTTAGTCGAAATGGCAGGACATATAATTATGAGTTATTTGCTTTTGTTTGATGCGCAACGCGATAACGAATATGCAAAAATTGCCGAAGTTTATACAAAGCGAACAATTGCTTGGAACGAAGAAAGATTTAATTATATAAAATCATTCAAGCCTGAAGATATTGAAAATTTCAAATCGGTAATTGAATAATTTTTTGTTTGGTTTTATAAGAGGCTGTCAAAAAACAAATTGGCAGCCTTTTATAATTACAGCAGTTCATTTTTAACTTATAATATTTTTTGTAGAAAAACTCACGATGCGGTTAAAATACGCAATCCTGTGATGTATCTGCGTTTGTAATACGGCGATTTGCTCAGTTCGTCAATTGTAACACCGCGGCGACAGGCATGAATAAATCGTACATTTCCGTCTTCGTCGTTCGATACCACAATTCCTACATGTCCGACTTTGTTCGAGTTATCATTTCGTCCTTTGAAAAAAATGAGATCACCCGTCTGCAATTCGTCCATCACAACTCTCATGCCTTGTTGTATCTGCGATATGCAATTTCTACCTATATTATAACCGAAATTACCAAAAACGAATGACGTAAATCCTGAACAGTCAAATGATTTCGTGCCTTTTGAACCCATGCGATACGGAACGCCTAAAAATTGTTTTGAAAAATCAATAAGGCTTTGCATGACTGAAATGCTATCGAATATGTTTGTTGATAAAGAATCGTGCATATTGTTCAGATTTTCGGCAAATATATCATTTTTGTTTTTTCGTTTTATAATTCCTTCGTCTGATATGACTAAATCGGTTTGAGGAAAATCCAGTTCGGTAAGGCGTTTTATTTCTTTGGCGGCGCTATTATTATTATCTGGTACGGGACCTGTTTTATCTTTTTGAAGGAACGAAAATATTTGTCCTTTCACAAATTTTCCTTCTTTATCGACAAACACTTTCACAATCGGAGCATAACCGCTGGTTCCGTTGATATTGAAGGTGCCTGATGTACAAAAATTTCCCATGCTGTAAATAATAAATCTGTCGTTGTACAGTTCAGCAGCACGCACAACATGAGGTCCATGTCCGAAAACAATATCGGCTCCCGCATCAATCACGGCGTGAGCAAATTCATAAACATTTCCTCGATTTTCGCCGTAAAATGTTTCTGGTTTCCGCGTTACTCTGTTGTTGTCTTTACCTTCTGCTCCGCCGTGAAACGAAACTATAACTATATCACATTCAGATTTCAATTGAGTTACTGTTTTTTTTGCATTAGCTATATTCGTAATTTTTACCGTTCCCGAATTTGGGGCAAAACCGCAAAAACCGTATTTAATTCCGTCAATCTCAAAAATAGAAGTTTCGCAAATATTTTCCAGTCCTGCATAATTCAGTCCTGCCTCGCGTAAAACTTTCACGGTGTTTTCGCGTCCCGGAGCGCCAAAATCGCCCATGTGATTATTGGCAACGCTGATTAAATCATAACCTGCATCTACCAAATAATTTACATATCTGTCGGGCATTCTGAAAAAATAGCATTTGCTTTTACACGATTTGGGATTTCCTCCCTTGTCAAGAAAGCAACCTTCAAGATTTCCGAAAGTAATATCTGCATCTTTCAGAATATCTTTAGCTTTGCTCAACAACTCACGACCGTCATTTACAGGAAGATTTGCATTAGATGGGTAATTCGACCCAAGCATTATATCGCCTGTACCTATGACAGATATTAAGGTTTTGTCATTTTGCGTTTCTTGTGAAAATCCATATATCGAAAAAACAAATAAAATCACAGCAAGACACGCTTTATTTATTAACTTAAAATGTTTCATATTCATTTTTTTTGGGGCGGCAAAGATACAACAATAATGACCAACAATAATATATAAAAAGTTAATTTTTTTTAATATTATTGATTTTCACTGTAAAAAGTGAAAATTTTAGCATATTCGCCGCAAAAAATCGATAAAAAAAATTGATTTTTATGGATAGTCGTGATGTTTTTTGTTTTTATTATTAAGTAAATGTTCATAATTAGTTTATATCAAATATTTAGTCTTTCTTTGTATTCTGTTACAGTAAATACGATAAGCAATGGGAAAGATAAAGAAACTGGAATTGACAGCTATCCAG
>JAISYZ010000140.1 GCA_031269545.1 Prevotellaceae bacterium | reverse complement strand
ATTATTAATTGTTTCTGGATTGGCTACGCCGAGCTTCGGTTGCTTCGTCATTTCATTCCTCGCAATGACGTTTTGCGTCATCTTTATTCGTCATTGCGAACTGCGAGGGCTTTAGCCCGAAGCAGGAAGCAATCCATGTTCATTATTAATTGTTCTATTTTTTTATAAACCTAACAAGTCTTAACAACCTGTTAGGTTGTTATTCTCTTTTATTGATTATTTGTTTGTTTGTCATTGCGAACTGCGAGCGAAGAGGATCTCAACGATTTAATCCAGAAAGAGTTTTATCTGTAATTTTTTCTGGCTTACTTCGTCGCTACGCTCCTCGCAATGACACACTTTTTAAACATTTCATTAACCGTTAATCATTATTTTACAAATATGGAATTTGCTACCCTGACACCGTCAAGCGTCTGAAATAAGACTCCGTTTTTCCATACTGCAGCTATGTGTTGATTCCCGTTCTCATAATATCCCGTTACATATACATCTTTACCCAAGACGTAAACAGAATTTGCATAGGAATGGTTGGAATCGTCGGTGAGAGCGGTAGCCGTGCCGTTTTTCCATAATTTGGCTACATATTTGTTTCCGTTATATTCATCCCCTGCTACATATACATCGTTTCCCGACACGAAAACGGAATTTGCATTGGCATAGTTGGTGCAGGCAAGCGCAGTAGCCGTGCCGTTCTTCCAGACTTTGGCAACGTCGAAGGTTCCATTACCTTCAACACCGGCTACATATACATTGCCTCCCGATACGAATACGGAATTTGCCCATGCATGGTTTGTGCCATCGGTAAGCGAGGTTACCGAGCCGTTTTTCCATAATTTGGCTACATATTTGTTTCCGTTATATTCGTCTCCTGCCACATATATATCGTTACCCGACACGAAAACAGAACGCGCTCCGGCATATTTTGTGCCATCTGTGAGCGCGGTAGCAGCGCCGTTTTTCCATATCTTGGCTACGCCGTATGTTCCGTTATCTTCAACGCCTGCTGCATATACATTGTTTCCCGATACGAATACGGAATTTATCCATGCATGGTTTGTGCCATCGGTAAGGGCGATAGCCACTCCGTTTTTCCAGATTTTGGCAACGTCTTTTGTTCCGTTTTCTTCAACTCCTGCCACATATACATCGTTTCCCGACACGAAAACTGACATGGCAACGGCAGAATTTGAGCCATTGGTAAGCTCAATTGCCGTGCCGTTTTTCCATAATACGGCTATATTTCTGTTTCCATCATATCGGTATCCTGCTACATAGATATCGGGCTGTTTTTTTACAGGCGCAGGATCGTCTTTGCTGCACGAGGCAGCTACTGCGGCAATTGCTGCTACCAGCAGCATGTTTGCCATGAATTTTGTTAGTTTTTTTGTCATAATTTTTTTTATTTATATTAAATTAAAAATTTGTTTGTTCATTTTTATTTTTTTGTAAACCTAACAGGTTTTCGGAAACCTGTTAGGTTGTTATCCTTTTATTATTATTCATTTTTTTTGAAAACCTGTTAGGTTGTTATCTTCTTTGCTTGTTATTCAAATCAATATCTCAACAAATCAACAATTTTTCATTAATCATTATTTTACAAATATGGAATTTGCATTATTACCATCAAGCGTCTGAAATAAGACACCGTTTTTCCATATTTTGGCTACAGGGGTGTCTCCGCTATATTCGCATCCTGCTACATATACATCGCCGCCCAACACGAAAACAGAATTTGCCCATGCATTTTTTGCGCCATTCGTCAGCGAAGTAGCCGTGCCGTTTTTCCATAATACGGCTATATTTCTGTTTCCATCATATCGGTATCCTGCTACATAGATATTGGGCTGTTTTTTTACAGGCGCAGGATCGTCTTTGCTGCACGAGGCAGCTACTGCGGCAATTGCTGCTACCAGCAGCATGTTTGCCATGAATTTTAATTTCTTTTTCATTGTTTTTAATTTTATTTTAATTATTAATTAATTACAAACACTACGCGAAAACCGGCGAAGTAGCGACGGTAGTCAGGATTGAGTCCAAAGCGAAAGGCAGAACGACAGCCCATGGCATGTCCGTACCAGCAACCGCCGCGCAAAACGTTGTACAAACCCTCTGTACAAAGCGGGTCTGTTAACGGTAAGCCTGCATAGTTATCGCTGCTATTCCATTTATCCAGACACCATTCAAACACGTTGCCGTGCATGTCGTACAGTCCATAAGCATTGATATAAGTCGAATATGCACCTACCGCTGTGGTACCGCCCGCATAAGCGCCGGACGGATCGTTATATTCTCCGCCACTGTCGAAATTATAAGGATAAGGTCCTTCAAAGTTTGCCATATTGCCCGTCAATACTTTGCCCGTTCCTATGCCAAAAGACATGTTTTCTTTGCCTCCACGTGCTGCGCGTTCCCACTGCGCTTCTGTTGGCAGGTCGCCGCCCGCCCACTCAGCGTATGCTTTTGCTCCATACCAACTTACGTAAATTACCGGATGGTTTTCGTAGTTCGCAGCAGGCGTCCATTGATTGTTCGTATAGTTCAAGCCCCAATCGTAAGTGTCGCCGCTCGCTTCTATCAATGTTTTCCCACCTTGAATACCTGACTTTGCACCCGTAGAGCCAACACCTGCATCGTTCAGAAAGGCTGCATATTGAGCATTGGTTATCGGATATTTGCTCATGTAGTAATCTTTGGTGAGTGTTACCCTGTGCTGATATTCATCGCTATACCTGTTTGGTTCGGCGGGAGTTGCATTTACATCCGTGCCGGGTATGCCGCTTAGATGCGAGCCGTCGGAAGAGCCCATAAGGAAAGATCCTTTGGGTATCAGCACCGTTGCAACTATATACTCGACTGTTACGATGCAGGTTGCAGTTTTGCCATTGGCAGTTGTGGCGGTAATGTTTGCCTCGCCCTTGGTTATTGCCGTTACCACTCCATCTGCAACGGTGGCAATCGCTGGCACGTTACTTGTCCATGTAATGGTTTTGTCGGCTGCATTGTCGGGTGTGACTGTTGCCGTTAATGTTTCGTTTTTGCCAACAACGAGCCTGAGCGTCGGCTTGTTGAGTGTTACGCCGCTAACCTGTACGGGAGCGGGATCGTCTTTGCTGCACGAGGCAGCTATTGCGACAATTGCTGCTACCAGCAGCATGTTTGCCATGAATTTTGTTAATTTTTTTGTCATAATCTTTTTATTTATATTAATTAAAAATTTGTTTGTTTATTTTTATTTTTTTGTAAACCTAACAGGTTTTTATTCTCTTCTTATTATTCATTGTTTCTGGATTGGCTACGCCGAGCTTCGGTTGCTTCGTCATTTCATTCCTCGCAATGACGTTTTGCGTCATCTTTATTCGTTATTGCGAACTGAGAGCGAAGCGGAGCTCAACGATTTAATCCAGAAAGAGTTTTATCTGTAATTTTTTCTGGGTTGCTTCGTCGCTACGCTCCTCGCAATGACGCACTTTTTAAACATTTCATTAACCGTTAATCATTATTTTACAAATATGGATCTTGCGCTATTACCATCAAGCGTCTGAAATAAGGCGCCGTTTTTCCATACTGTGGCTACGTAGCTGGTTTCTTTATATTCCTCTCCCGCTACATATACATCTTTGCCAAATACGTAAACAGAATTAGCAGCAGCATGGTTTGTACCATCCGTAAGGGCAGTTGCCACGCCGTTTTTCCATACTTTGGCTACAGTTTTGCTTCCGTTATATTCGGCTCCCGTTACATATACATCGCTTCCCGACACGAAAACAGAACTTGCAACAGCATTCTTTGTACCATCTGTAAGCGCAGTTGCCGCACCGTTTTTCCACACTGTGGCTGTGTAGTTATTACCATTATGTTTTTCGCCTGCTACATATACATTATTGCCAAATACGTAAACAGAATGTGCGACTGCATGGTTTGTGCCATCCGTAAGTGCAGTTGCCACGCCGTTTTTCCATAATTTGGCTACATATTTGTTTCCGTTATATTCGGCTCCCGTTGCATATACATCACTGCCCGACACGAAAACAGAACTTGCCCATGCCTGATTTGTGCCATCCGTAAGCGTTGTAACTATGCCATTTTTCCATACCTTGGCAACCTCTTGCGTTCCGTTTTCTTCGACTCCTGCTGCATATACATCATTTCCAAAGACAAAAACAGAATGTGCGACCGCATGGTTTGTGCCATCCGTAAGCGCAATAGCCGCACCATTTTTCCATACTGTGGCTACGTACTTGTTTCCTTTGTTTTCGTATCCTGCAACATATACATCGCTTCCCGACACGAAAACAGAATTTGCAAAGGCATCGTTGATACCGTCTGTAAGCGAAGCTGCCACGCCGTTTTTCCATACAATGGCTATGTCTGTATTTCCTTTGTTTCCGTATCCTGCTGCATATACATCAGGCTGTTTTTTTACAGACGTAGGATCGTCTTTGCTGCACGAGGCAGCTACTGCGGCAATTGCTGCTACCAGCAGCATGTTTGCCATGAATTTTAATTTCTTTTTCATTGTTTTTAATTTTAGTTAAAAATCTATTTATTCATTTTATTTTTTTGTAAACCTAACAGGTTTTCGGAAACCTGTTAGGTTATTATTTTCTTCCTCTTATTCATTTTTTTGTAAACCTGTTAGGTTGTTATCCTCTTTGCTTGTTATTCAAATCAATATCTCAACAAATCAACAATTTTTCATTAATCATTAAATCAATATTTACGGCAAAAATAGTTGCTCAAATATTAATGCAATACCCCCCAAAGAGGGTTTTTAAACGACAATGTGAAAAAACCCTCTTTGGGGGGTATTGCATTAATACTCCTTTCGACGTAACGCCTCTTGTCAAAAATGACAGCAAGTATCCTTTTACTGCAAAGTAAAACGTTGTTTATGCTACATAGCTGCTCCTTAAAAGCAATTTTGCAGAAATAAAAGTTTTGTTTGGCAGTTTGGAAATTTCGCACTAACTTTGCGGCAGATTTGCAATTGCGTTGCAAATCTGCCGAATTTTAATGTAATATATTAATAATAAACTGTTTTATGTATATCAAACGCACTTTATCAAAAATTATTCAAGAAGCAACGGCAACCTTTCCTGTTGTCCTGATAACAGGTCCCCGTCAGGTTGGGAAAACAACCGTTTTTGAACACTGTAAAGAGTCGTCCCGCACATATATTACGCTGGATGACCCTCATACAAGGATGTTGGCGAAAAGCGACCCGCACCTTTTCTTTCAAACTTATAAAGCGCCGTTGTTTATCGATGAAATACAGTATGCGCCGGAACTTTTCCCCTATATCAAAATTGAAGTTGACAGGACTCGTCAAAAGGGAATGTTTTGGTTAACAGGTTCACAACAATTCAATCTGATGCAGGGAGTGTCGGAAAGTCTTGCGGGAAGAGTTGCCATTTTGGAATTGCAAGGTTTGTCGCAATCGGAGAAAAACGGAATGGAAAGCGTTCCTTTTCTTCCCGACGTCTTAACGCACGACAACAGCCTCGCCTTAGATGTTCATTCTCTTTACGACAATATTTTACGGGGTTCGTTCCCCGAATTGTACGCCAATCCCGCTATAAACCGAATGCTTTTTTACTCATCTTATTTAAAAACTTATATAGAACGCGACATTCGCCAATTGATACAAATCAGCGATGAACTCCGTTTTATCACATTCGTGAAAGCGGCGGCGGCTCGCACCGGGCAGTTGATCAACTACAACGACATGGCAAAGGATGTCGAAGTGAGCGTCAATACCATCAAGTCGTGGATTTCGATACTGGAAACATCAGGTTTGATTTTTCTGTTGTCGCCTTATCATAACAATATTGCCAATCGCGCTCTGAAAACGCCGAAACTGTACTTTGCAGATACAGGCTTGTGCTGTTACCTGAGCGGTTGGGAAACGGTAGAAACTTTGTCTAACGGCGCTATGAGTGGCGCCATGCTCGAAACATACGTTATTTCTGAAATCATGAAAAGTTATCGTCACAACGGATTAACGCCAAATGTATGGTTTTACCGCGACAGAGATAAAAAAGAAATAGACCTGCTTATAGAACGTAACGGCTTATTCTATCCGGTGGAGATCAAACGCACCGCCTCGCCCAAAACCAGCGATGTGAAACATTTCTCTATTCTTGCTCGTTTGGGACTGGCGACAGGCAAAGGCGCTATTGTCTGTTTGTACGACAAACTTTTGCCGTTAAACAGTCAAACGATTGTCGTGCCTGTCGGTTATCTGTAAATAGTTTCTCCTTAAAAAGTAAGATGTTCATATACAAAATTTAATAAACAGACATTTCAAACCTGTCAGGCAGGTCTAAACAACAACACAAAATACACATAAAAAATAGAATGCAATTATTTTTCAGCCAAATCAACATTTGTTACAGCCCACCTTTTATGTTCGAGAATTATGGCTGTCCAGTCATGAGAGAATATTGGTAGAGAAAAAAACGCACTTGGCTTTTCGCGCGAGTTGCCGACGGTGTTTCAAGTCATCGGCAATGCTTCGCGCGAAAATCTCGGCAGTTTCTACCAACGTTTTGTCCCTGATGAAACATCGAAAAACCGTTATATCCTGTTATACTTCGTTCGGTATAAATTTGTGAGTTTTTTTCTTTTTAATCTCGCATTTTTACACAGCGCAAAGTATAAAGTTGCCTGTCGTTTGGCAGTTTGGAAATTTCGCACTAACTTTGCGGCAGATTTGCAATTGCGTTGCAAATCTGCCGAATTTTAATGTAATATATTAATAATAAACTGTTTTATTTGTTTGGGTGTAATTGAGGATTTTATGCTATCTTTGATATATCTTTATATCTTTGCACATAACAAAATCAAATATAAGATGATAACTATTAAAAAATCAAAAGAAAAAATCGACTGTAAAATATTGTGGTACAGCGAAACAGAATCGACAAACGATTTGGCTCACTCAGCCATTGACAGCAACGAATCGAACGGCACGGTTTTTGTTGCCGACAACCAGACAAAAGGACGCGGACAGCGCAGCAATACTTGGGAAAGCGAGCCTTCAAAAAACTTAACATTTTCAATTATTTTGTATCCCGATTTTTTGAAAGTCGAAGAACAGTTTTTGCTTTCGAAAGCAATATCTGTTGCCACGGTCGATTTGTTAAAAGAATATGGTTTGCCTGCAAAAATAAAATGGCCTAATGATATTTATGTCGGCGATAAAAAAATCACGGGAATTTTAATCGAGAATAATATTATCGGCAATCGTGTTGCATCTTCTATTGTTGGCGTCGGGTTGAATGTAAATCAACGCATTTTTGTATCGGATGCGCCAAATCCAACTTCGATTGCTATTGAACTCGACAAGGAATTTGACCGTAAAACACTGCTGGAACGTTTGTTGTTATTGTTTGAACAGCGATACAAATCGCTTGCCGAAAACGATTATCGTGGACTTGAAAAAGATTATTTTTCATATCTTTATCGCAATGATGGTTTTTATTCATACACGAGCGGCGGAAGCAAATTCGATGCAAAAATAATCGGAATATCAAACATCGGCGAACTGCTTCTCGAAACCGAAAGTGGCGAACAGCGTAAATTTGGCTTCAAAGAAATTGCATTTGTAATCGGAAAATAATATTTGGGATGTTTTGTATAGATGCTGATTTTTAATCATTTATTAACAAACAGATTAAACTGTTTTTATTTTCTCTTTTAACCTTTTGCTACATTTTGAATTGAAAATCGAATTATACTTCGTTCGGTATAAATTTGTGAATTTTTGATACTCTGGATTGGCTACGCTACGATTTAATCCAGAAATTTTCAGGTTTTTCTTGTTATTCTCGCATTTTTACACAGGCAAATTATAGTCAAATGCAGCCTTTTTAGGTAAAACATTCAGCAGCAGTTAAAAATTAAATACATCCTGTTCAAAATATCTCAAAATAAAAATTTATATTTACCTTTGCCGACATGTTTAAAATTTAATTCATTACAAAAATAATCAATTGATGGAAAAAGAAATCTGTGACTGTTTGTCAAACGAAACAAAATTGCTACATGAGCCTTATCTTGAAAAAGATGCCTATAATTCATTAAATATGCCTGTATATCATGCTGTTGCATACGATTTTGAAACAGCGGCGCAAATGGAACTGGCATTTACGGGAAAATCTCCCGAACACGTATATTCACGCATAAGCAATCCTACCGTTCAGCATTTTGAACGCAGGGTGAAAACAATCACAAATGCGGCAGAAGTAATATCGTTCAATTCGGGCATGGCGGCAATAGCAAATACGTTTATGACTGTCGCATACAGCGGAGGAAATATTGTAACTTCGCCTCATCTGTTCGGCAACACTTATTCGTTTTTTGCTTCTACCTTAAAAGATTTCGGAGTAGAAACGCGCTTTTGCGATTTAACAAAACCTGATGAAGTAAAAGCAAATATCGACAAAAATACATGCGCCATTTTTCTTGAAATAATAACAAACCCACAAATGGAAATTGCCGATCTTTGCGTGCTTGCGGATATTTGTAAAAAGCGCGGCGTCCCTTTGATTGCCGACACTACTATTGTTCCGTTTACGGCATTTCATGCAGCCGATTTCGGAGTCGATATCGAAGTTGTATCATCAACCAAATATATTTCGGGCGGCGCTACTTCTTTGGGCGGTTTGGTAATTGATTACGGTTCATTCGACTGGCAACATTCAAAAAAATTGAATTATTTGATAAATCAAAGCATACTGTCGGCTTTTTCGGCTAAAATGCGAATGGAGATATATCGCAATTTCGGAGCCTGCATGACACCGCAAGTTGCTTACATGCAAACAATTGGATTAGAAACGCTTGCTGTTCGCTACGAGCGTGCAGTTAAGACATGTAAAAATCTTGCCGAAAAAACAGTCAAATTGCCTAATGTATTTTCGGTAAATTATCCCGCATTGCCAAATCATCCTTATTATGCTGTCAGTCAGCGTCAGTTTGGAGAATATGCAGGAGCAATGTTTACTTTCGACCTTGCTTCGCGCAAGGCTGCTTTCAAATTTATCGACAATTTGAAACTTATACGCCGCGCAACAAATCTGTTCGACAATAAAACGCTGGCAATTCATCCTGCAAGCACAATTTTTGGAACATTCACCGAAGAAACCCGCAGAAGCATGGATATAAGTCAAAATACCATACGAATATCTGTCGGCTTGGAATCAATAGATGATTTATATAATGATATTGCGCAGGCTATAGGAAAATAGAAATAATATCAATAAATAAAGAAAGGTTACCGCAAAACGGTAACCTCTCCACTTTAAAACAACATGAAAACTGATTATTCTGCTGCTTCTGTCGTTGTCTCATTTTCAACAACTTCTTCTGCAACATTTTCTTCTTTTATTTCGTTTATTTTTTCCTTTTCGTTTATTTCTTTCTGTTGATTTTTAGAGGATGTTTTTTTATTTACAGTTTCTTCAACAACGTTAGCGTCTGTTGCCTTTTTTGTACGGCTTCTGCGCGTTGTTTTCTTTGCTTCTTTTTTAGTTGCTCCTGCAAGCGCTGCTTCGTTGAAATCAACCAGTTCTATCATTGCCATATCTGCGGCATCGCCTAAACGAAATCCTGTTTTTAAGATTCGCGTGTATCCTCCGGGACGGTCTGCTATTTTCGGAGCAACGTTACGAAACAGTTCCGATACTGCATATTTATTTTTCAAATAAGAAAATACCGTACGCCGCGAGTGAGTAGTATCGTATTTTGATTTTGTGATAAGCGGTTCAACGTACACGCGCAATGCTTTTGCTTTTGCAAGAGTAGTTTCGATGCGTTTGTGCATAATTAGCGATGAAGCCAAGTTTGCGAGCAAGGCTTTACGGTGTCCCGCCTGTCTGCTTAAATGATTATATTTTTTATTATGTCTCATAGTTATTATTCTTTATCGAGTTTATATTTTGCAACGTCCATGCCAAACGAAAGTTTAAGATTTTCTAAAAGTTCATCGAGTTCGGTAAGCGATTTTTTGCCGAAGTTTCTGAATCGCAGCAAGTCGTTTCTGCTTAATTTTACAAGTTCTCCAAGCGTTTTAATATCGGCGGCTTTCAGACAGTTAAGCGCACGCACCGACAGTTCCATATCTATTAAACGCTGTTTTAGTAACTGACGTATGCGCATTATTTCTTCATCAAATTCGTCGTGAGGCGTAACTTCGTCTGTTTCGATTGTAATTCTTTCATCACAGAACAGCATAAAGTGATTAATCAATACTTTTGCCGCTTTTTTAAGTGCGTCCTTCGGATGTACCGAGCCATCGGTAGTTATTTCGATTATTAATTTTTCGTAGTCGGTTTTTTGTTCTACGCGAAAATTGTCGGTTGTAAAATTTACGTTTATAATCGGTGTAAATATCGAATCAATAGGTATTACTCCGAATTCGGTATTTTCGAGTTTATTTTCTTCGGCTGGAACCCATCCTCTACCTTGTCCTATTGTGAGTTGCATTTGAAATTTTGTATTTTCATCCATGTTGCAAATCACAAGTTCGGGATTAAGAACTTTGAATACCGACATGTTGGCGTTAATATCTTTTGCCGTAAGAACGGTTTGTCCCGAAACGTTAATGTGTACTTTTTCCGTTTCGATACCTTCGATATCATTCTTTTTCAGTCTTACTTTTTTAAGATTGAGAATGATATCAACCACATTTTCAATAACACCCGGAATTGTTGAAAATTCGTGGTCAACACCGGATATTTTTACCGATGTTATCGCGTATCCTTCCAACGATGAAAGCAGAACTCGTCTGAGTGCGTTTCCGACAGTAATGCCATAGCCCGGTTCTAACGGACGAAATTCAAATCGTCCAAAGATTTCGTTTGCTTCGAGCATTATTACTTGATTCGGTTTCTGAAATGCTAATATTGCCATATTTTTTTATTTTATTAAAGTTTGTAAAGAATTGAAGCAATGCTTCGATATCTTTCAATTATTTAGAGTATAACTCTACTATTAATTGCTCGTTGATAGTTTCCGGAATTTCGCTGCGGTCGAGTTTGCTGATATATTTTCCTGCAAGCGCCGTATTATCCCATTCCAGCCATGAGTATCTGCTTGTAGCAAGTCCGTTCAGTGAACTTTGTATTGCTTCAAGCGATTTTGATTTTTCGCGAACGCCAACAATATCGCCTATTTTTACGATATACGATGGTATGTTGCACACATTGCCATTGACTACGATATGACGGTGGCTTACAAGCTGGCGGGCGGCTGCGCGTGTTGGTGCAATTCCCAAACGATAAACGATATTATCCAATCGGCTTTCGAGTAAAATAAGAAGATTTTCGCCTTTACGTCCTTTCATTTTTGATGCGCGTTCGTAGAATGTACGAAACTGACGTTCAAGTAAGCCGTAAGTGTATTTTACTTTTTGTTTTTCTTGCAACTGAATACCGTATTCAGATATTTTTTTACGTTTTTTAGCCAATCCATGCTGTCCTGGAGGATAGTTTTTTCTATCCAGATATTTATCAGGACCATAGATGGGTTCACCGAATTTGCGTGCAATTTTTGTTTTAGGACCTATGTACTTTGCCATAATTTTCTATTTGTTTTAGTATATTAAACTCTGCGTCTTCCTTTCGGGCGGCATCCATTGTGCGGAAGCGGCGTAACATCAATTATTTCCATTATTTCAATTCCTGCCGAATTGATAGTACGCATTGCCGATTCGCGTCCTGCGCCCGGACCTTTAACAAACACTTTCACTCGGCGAAGTCCCAAGTCATAAGCTACTTTGGCACAATCGGCTGCTGCTGTCTGGGCTGCATAAGGCGTATTTTTCTTCGAGCCTCTGAAACCCATTTTACCTGCCGACGACCAACTTATAACCTGACCATCGTTATTTGTCAAAGAAATGATAATGTTGTTAAAACTTGAATGGATGTGAGCTTGCCCGGCAACCTCAACTTTTACAACTTTCTTTCTGGTTGTTCCTTGTTTTTTTGCCATTTTACTTGTTATTTAGTTGCTTTTTTCTTGTTTGCTACTGTCTTTTTCTTCCCTTTGCGTGTGCGTGCATTATTTTTTGTACTTTGCCCACGCACAGGTAAGCCTATACGGTGACGGATTCCTCGATAACATCCGATATCCATCAATCGTTTAATGTTCAACTGAATTTGTGAACGAAGTTCTCCTTCTATCACATATTCGCTTCCAATGATACTGCGAATTGCGGCTATCTGTTCGTCATTCCATTCTTTTATTTTGGTATTAACGTCAACGCCTGCTTTCGCAAGAATAGTACGCGATGCGCTACGTCCTATTCCAAAGATATAGGTTAATCCTATTTCGCCTCGTTTGTTGTCTGGTAAATCAACACCTGCTATACGTGCCATTTATTCTTTTGTTTAATTGTTTAACTGTTTTTTTAATCTTTATAAGATTTAAATCTTAATTGTTTACTTATCCCTGACGTTGTTTAAACTTAGGATTTTTTTTGCAAATAACATATAAGCGACCTTTGCGCTTAACTATTTTGCAGTCATCACTACGCTTTTTAATTGATGCTCTTACTTTCATATCGCTTAATTGTTTTATTAATTATTTTTATTATTAGAGTAACGGTATGCTATTCGCGCTTTTGTCAAATCGTAGGGCGACATTTCTACGCGCACTTTATCGCCGGGAAGAATTTTTATGTAGTGCATTCTCATTTTCCCCGAAATATGTGCGATAACAACGTGTCCGTTATCCAACTCAACACGAAACATTGCGTTTGACAATGCTTCTACTACCGTTCCATCTTTTTCTATGGCTGCCTGTTTTGCCATTTTTTTATTGTTATTACTGTTTTAATTTTTATATATTCTTACTTCCAAGAAATTAATTAATCGTTTCTTCTATAAATTTGAATGTTGACAATATATCGGCTTTTCCTTTGTCGCGTATGGCAACTGCAAGTTCAAAATGCGCCGAATATTTTTTATCGCAGGTACGAACCGTCCATCCATCATCTTCTAAGTATATTTCGCGGCGACCTGAATTTATCATTGGTTCTATGCAAATCACCATTCCGCTTTGCAGTTTTTTGCCGTTTCCTTTTCTGCCGAAATTCGGCACATCGGGTTTTTCATGCATTTTGCGTCCTATGCCGTGTCCTATCATTTCGCGAACAACAGAATATCCGTGTTTTTCGGCGTGTGTCTGTATTGCGTTTGAAATATCTCCTATGCGTGCGTTTGAATTTATTTGTTCTATGCCTTTATAAAGACTTTCTTTGGTAACTTTAAGAAGATTTTCGGCTTCTGCGCTTATTTTACCTACTGCAAAAGTATAAGCCGAATCGCCGTAAAATCCTTTCATCCGTGTTCCGCAATCAACAGAAACAATATCGCCTTCCTGCAAGCGGTAGTTCGATGGTATGCCATGTACAACTACGCTGTTCACCGATATGCAAAGAGTATTTGGAAAACCGTTGTACCCTAAAAATCCGGGTTCTGCTCCGTTATCACGAATAAATTCTTCGGCTATCTTATCGAGAGCGAGTGTTGTGATTTCGGGTTTTATATGTTTTCCGACTTCTGCCAAAGTTTTTGATACTAAAAGATTGTTTTCTCTCAGTATTTCAATTTCTTCGTCGGTTTTCAAATTTATCATTAAATAAAGAACTTTTTATTAATTACATTCCCGAACGACCTTTCAGTTTGCCGGTTTTCATTAATCCATCATAATGTCTCATTAAGAGATGACTTTCTATTTGCTGCAATGTGTCAAGAATTACGCCGACAAGAATCAGCAATGATGTTCCTCCGAAAAATTGTGCAAATCCATTTTTGTCAATTCCAAAAGTTAATGCTGCAAATGTTGGAAGAATTGCTACTATTGCCAGAAATATTGATCCGGGCAATGTTATTCTCGACATAACGCCGTCTAAATATTCGGCTGTTTTTTTACCGGGTTTTATTCCGGGTATGAAACCTCCGTTCTTTTTCATATCTTCAGCCATATTGTTAGGATTAACCGTTACGGCTGTATAAAAATATGTAAATATCATTACCAGCGATGCAAATATAAAGTTGTACCAAAATCCGTATTGATTGTTTAAGGCTGTTGAGCCTGCAAAGCCCGTAAACAACAAAGGTATCATCATCAATGCCTGTGCAAAGATGATAGGCATAACTCCCGCTGCATTTATTTTCAATGGAATATATTGACGCTGTCCTCCATATTGTTTGTTGCCTATTATGCGGCGTGCATACTGTACGGGAATTTTACGTACGCCCTGTACGAGCGCTATACATGCCACAAATACCATGAACAAAACAACCATTTCGACAATAAACATCAAAATACCTCCGGTAGGTTCCGTAAATCGTGTTCCTACTTCGGCAACCAATGCAAATGGCAGACGGGCAATAATACCAACCATAATTATCAGTGATATTCCGTTTCCTATGCCTCTGTCTGTAATACGTTCTCCGAGCCACATTACAAACATTGTACCTGCAAGAAGTATTATTGTTGAGGTTACATTAAACCCAAATCCCTGATCAAGAAATGCTTCCTGAGGTAATTGCAAGTGAAGGTTAACGACGTATGCCGGTCCCTGAAATATAAGAATCAATATCGTCAGATAACGTGTATATTGGTTCATTTTGCGGCGTCCGCTTTCACCTTCGCGTTGCAGGCGTTGAAAATAAGGCACCATAATTCCCAGCAACTGTATAACAATTGATGCCGAGATATACGGCATTATACCTAATGCAAATATGGATGCATTACCAAATGCGCCTCCCGAAAACATGTTGAGCAATCCTATAAGTCCTCCGCTTGCCTGACTTTCCAGACTTGAGCCGCTTATTGCATTGGCATCTATTCCGGGAAGAACCACAAAGCTGCCTAATCTATAAATCGTAACCAAAGCCAGCGTATAAAAGATTCTTTTACGCAGTTCTTCAATTTTGAAAATATTTTTTATCGTTGTGATAAATTTTTTCATTTATTTTCAGTTTTAGATTTTTCGTCTATTTTAGTAATCGTTCCTTGCTGTGCTTCAATCAGTTCTATTGCTTTTTTTGAAAAAGCGTGAGCCGAAACATCAAGTTTTGCCGTAAGCGTTCCGTTGCCTAATATTTTCACAAGATGGTTTTTTGAAACAAGTCCTGTTTCAATAAAAGTGTCCAATGTAAACGTCGTTATGCCTAATTTTTCGGATAATGCCTGTAATGTCGAAACATTTATTGCTTTGTATTCTTTACGGTTCATATTTGTAAAACCGTATTTTGGCAAACGGCGTTGCAACGGCATTTGTCCGCCTTCAAAACCTGCTTTTCGCGAATATCCTGAACGTGATTGGGCTCCTTTGTGTCCGCGTGTGGATGTACCGCCGCGTCCCGAACCTTGTCCTCGTCCTATTCTTTTATCTTTATGCGTTGCCCCTTTTGCAGGACGTAAGTTATTCAATTCCATAGTTCATCCGATTTTGTGTTATTCAATTTCTTCCGTTTTTATCAAGTGTTTCACTTTTTCTATCTGTCCCAGCAACGAGGGTGTTATTTGTCTTTCGACACTATGGTTTATTTTTCTCAAACCAAGTGCGGCAAGAGTTGCACGCTGTCTTTTGGTAGAGCCTATTTTGCTTCGTACTTGTGTAATTTTGCATTTTGCCATTTTCTTATCTCCTTATCCTTTAAACACTGTATTAAGCGAAACGCCTCTAACTTCCGACACGGTATAAGCATCGCGCAGTTCCAATAAAGCGAGAACCGTTGCTTTTACCAAATTATGCGGATTTGATGATCCTTTCGATTTTGCCAGCACATCGGTAATTCCTACGCTTTCGAGTACTGCACGCATAGCGCCTCCTGCTTTTACTCCCGTACCGGGTCCTGCAGGACTGATATATACTTTTGCTCCGCCAAATTTAGCAACTTGTTCGTGTGGTATAGTTCCTTTATAAACAGGAACTTTAACAAGGTTTTTCTTTGCATCTTCAGTTCCTTTTTGAACTGCTGTCGCTACTTCGTTTGCTTTTCCAAGTCCATAGCCTATAATTCCGTTTTCGTTACCAACCACAACAATGGCTGCAAAACTAAAATGGCGTCCTCCCTTTGTTACTTTTGTAACGCGTTGAACGGCAACCAATCTGTCCTTCAAGTCCAAATCGGTAGTCTTTACTTTTTTGATATTTAAATTTACTGCCATAATCTTTTAAAATTTAAGACCGCTTTCGCGTGCCGATTCTGCCAAACTTTTTACTCTTCCGTGATATAAATATCCGTTACGGTCGAAAACTACCGATTCAATGCCTTTTTCTTTGGCTTTTTGAGCTATGAGTTTTCCTACTTCTTTTGCAACTTCTACTCCCGGTTTTCCTTTTACCTGTTCGGCGATAGACTTGTCGGCTGACGATGCTGCCGCAAGCGTTATGCTTTTCAAGTCGTCTATAATTTGTACATAAATCTGTTTATTGCTTCTGTAAACAGACATGCGTGGTCTTTCTGCTGTTCCGCTTATTCTTTTGCGAATACGATATTTAATTCTTTGCCTTCTTTCTGTTTTCGTAAGTGCCATACATTAATCTCCTAAATTATTTAGCGTTAGCGGATTTTCCTGCTTTACGGCGTAATTGTTCACCGACAAATTTAATACCTTTTCCTTTGTACGGTTCGGGTTTACGCAATGAACGTATTTTCGCAGCAACCTGTCCGATAAGTTGTTTATCGATGCTGGTAAGCGTTAAAATCGGATTTCCTTTTCGTTCAACAAAAACCGAAGCTTTCACTTCATTAGGCAGTTCAAAATGAATATCGTGCGAGTAGCCAAGGCTAAATTCGAGTATTTGTCCTTTGGCTTCTACTTTGTATCCTACGCCTACAAGTTCCTGTTTTATTTCATATCCTTTCGATACTCCCAGTACCATATTATTCAGCAAGGCACGATAAAGTCCGTGCATTGAGCGATGACGCGGCTGGTTCGTCGGGCGTTCCAACGAAAACTTGCCGTCTTCTACCTTTACGGTGATGTCGGGGTCAACTTTTTGACTCAACTCGCCGAGAGGTCCTTTAACCTTTACCACATTTCCGTTTTCTATTTTCACGGTTACGCCTTGTGGAAGGTTTACAGGTAATTTTCCTATTCGTGACATTATATCAAATTTTTAATATTAACTAATATAACATAAAACTTCACCACCAACGTTCAAATCACGCGCTTCCTTGTCGGTGATTAATCCTTTTGATGTTGATATTATTGCTATTCCTAAACCGTTAAGCACTTTCGGCATTGTTTCCGCGCTTGCATAACGCCGCAATCCCGGTCGGCTCACACGGTCGAGCGATTTGAGCGCCGGTTTTTTTGTTACAGGGTGGTACTTCAATGCTATTTTGATAGTACTCTTTACATCTTCATCTATAAATTTATAACTCAAGATGTAACCTTTTTCGTGCAGGATTCGTGTAATTTCCTTTTTAATTTTCGATGATGGAATTTCCACTGTTTTGTGTCCTACTCTCGATGCATTTCTAATTCTTGTCAGATAATCTGCAATTGGATCAGTCATTACTTTTTTATTTTTTTATTTATAATTTTTTTATTTTTGTTTCGTTATTAATTTTCATCAAATTTTTTCCGAAACATTGATACGGTTCTGTAACCGATATCCAGATTATTTTAATTTACTAATCACTACAATTACAAGTGTTTACCAGCTTGCTTTTGTTATTCCGGGAATCAATCCTTGCGAAGCCATTTCGCGGAACTGTATGCGGCTGATACCAAACAGGCGCATATATCCTTTCGGGCGTCCTGTTATCGAACAGCGATTGTGTAATCGCACTCGACTTGAATTTTTCGGCAATTTTGCAAGTCCTGCATAATCGCCTGCTTCTTTCAGGGCTTTGCGTTTTTCTGCATATTTTTCAATCATTTTTGCTCGCTTCACTTCGCGTGCTTTCATCGATTCTTTTGCCATATTATTGATTCTTTTTTGCGTTTTTAAATGGTAATCCGAATTCGCGAAGAAGTGCATAGGCTTCTTCATCGTTGTTGACGCTGGTAACAAATGTCATTTCCATACCGAATATTTTTACTATCTTATCAATATCAATTTCGGGAAAAATGATTTGTTCGCGCACTCCTAAAGTATAGTTTCCCCGTCCGTCCAGTTTGTCAGTTATTCCTTGAAAATCGCGGATACGCGGTAATGCTATTGATATTAGCCTGTCAAGAAATTCGTACATTTTTCCACGTCGAAGAGTAACTTTCACTCCTATTGGCATTCCTTTTCGAAGTTTGAAATTGGAAATGTCTTTTTTGGATGTCAATACTATTGCTTTTTGTCCTGTGATAGTTGAAAGTTCATTTTGTGCTACTTCTATCAATTTTTTGTCGGCAACAGCATCTCCTATTCCTTGATTCACTATTATTTTTTCTAAACGCGGAACTTGCATAACAGATTTGTATCCAAAATCTTTCATAAGTTTCGGTACAATTTCTTCTTTATACTTTTTTTGCAAAGTTATTACGTAATTTTTAGGGATTACCTGTAGTCCCGCATTGTCTTTTTTTGTATCTTTCTTTGCCATTATTTAATCTCCTCGTTTGTTTTTTTAGAGTAACGGACAAGTTTGCCTGTCGATTCACTTATGCGGCGTCCTGTTTTTATCGGTTTGCCGTTAGCATCTGCCAATTGCAGATTTGAGATGTGTATCGGCGCTTCTTTTTCGATAATTCCGCCCTGTGTGTTTTTCGAGTTCGGTTTCGTATGTTTCTTCACTATGTTTACGCCTTCTACGATTGCGCGTTCTGTTTTAACGAGAATTTGCAATACTTTACCTGTTTTGCCTTTGTCTTCGCCGGCATTTACGTAAACTACATCGCCTTTTTTTATGTGGAATTTTCTTTTCATTTCAGCACATTTTTTTATTATAATACTTCTGGGGCTAAAGAAACTATTTTCATATAGTTATCACGCAATTCCCGTGCTACTGGACCAAATATGCGTGTTCCGCGTATTTCGTCCTGGTTATTCAGCAGTACGCAAGCGTTGTCGTCGAAGCGGATATAAGAACCGTCGGCGCGCCGCACTTCTTTTTTTGTTCTTACGATTACTGCTTTTGATACTGTGCCTTTTTTAGCATCTCCGCCGGGCATTGCACTTTTTATGGTAACAATTATTTTGTCGCCTAATGAGGCGTAGCGTCTTTTTGTTCCTCCCAATACGCGAATGCAAAGTACTTCTTTTGCTCCGCTGTTATCTGCTACTAGTAATCTGGTTTCTTGTTGTATCATAATTACTTAACTTTTTCAATTATTTCTACTAAACGCCAGCATTTTGTTTTGCTCAGCGGGCGTGTTTCCATAATGCGCACTGTATCGCCTTCGCTTGATTCGTTTTTTTCGTCGTGCGCAACAAGTTTTGTTGTTTTGTTCACAAATTTCCCGTATATCGGGTGTTTTACTTTGCGTTTTACGGCAACTACTATGGTTTTTTCCATTTTGTTGCTTACAACAATTCCTATTCTTTCTTTTCTTAAATTTCTTTCCATAAACGATTATTTTTTCTCGTTAGTTTGTTTTTGTTGCAATACAGTAAGCATTCGTGCTATATTTCTTCGCGATTTTCTGAGTTTTGAAGTATTTTCTATTGGCGATATAGCATGATTCATTTTCATTGCCAAAAGATTTGCCTTTTCTGTTTCTATGCGTTCAATCAAATCGTTAATTGCCATTTCGCGTATTTCCGTTGTCTTCATATCTTTATTATTTTACAGTGTTTCTTCAACATAATCTCTTCTTACAATGAATTTTGTTGCTATGGGAAGTTTTTGCGCTCCCAAGCGTAATGCTTCTTTTGCTACTTCCAGCGGCACGCCTTCGGCTTCAAAAATTATTCTACCCGGATTTATTGTTGCAACAAATCCTTCGGGGTTACCTTTACCTTTACCCATACGTACTTCGGCGGGTTTTTTGGTAATTGGTTTATCGGGAAATACACGGATCCAAATTTGTCCTTCACGTTTCATGTATCGAACTATTGCCTGACGTGCAGCTTCCAATTGACGACCTGTCATCCAGCATTCTTCCATTGCTTTTATTCCGAATGATCCGAATGTCAGTTGATTTCCTCTTTGGGCATTTCCTTTCATTTTACCCTTTTGCTGCCTTCTGTATGTTGTCTTTTTTGGCTGTAACATTTTTTTTCTCCTTTAGAAATCGTTTTTATTTTTTAGATCTTCTTCCGCCTTCGCGTTTAGGTTTTCTGTCATTGTTACGTTCGTTTCGTCCTGTGTTGAAATTTCCTCCTCCTGCGGGTCCTGTCAATGCAGCAACTCCTACATTCGGCGAAAGATCGCGTTTTCCGTAAACCAAACCGTTGCATATCCAGACTTTGATTCCGAGCAAGCCTACTTTTGTAAGCGCTTCGGCAAGGGCGTAATCTATATCTGCACGGAATGTGTGCAGTGGAATACGTCCATCTTTCAAAGTTTCGGTGCGTGCCATTTCGGCTCCGCCTAAACGTCCTGAAATTTGGATTTTAATACCTTCGGCGCCCATGCGCATTGTTGCTGCAATTGCTGCTTTAAGTGCGCGTCTGTATGGCAATCTGCCTTCTATCTGTCGCGCTATTCCGTTGGCTACAATAACTGCATCAACATCGGGGCGTTTTATTTCAAAGATATTGATCTGTATTTCTTTGTTTGTTATTTTTTTCAATTCTTCTTTTAACTTATCTACTTCGCTGCCTGCTTTTCCGATAATCATTCCCGGACGTGCAGTATTGATGGTAACAGTGATAAGTTTGAGTGTACGTTCTATAATTATTTTAGATATTCCTGCTTTTGAAAGACGCGCATTAAGGTATTTGCGTATTTTTGAGTCTTCAACTATCTTTGACGAAAAATCTTTACCTCCGTACCAGTTTGAATCCCATCCGCGAATTATTCCTAATCTGTTTCCTATTGGATTTACTTTTTGTCCCATATTATTGTTCCTCTGTTTTTTTACCCAAAATTATAGTTACGTGGTTTGATCTTTTGCGTATTCTGTGTGCACGTCCTTGCGGGGCGGGTTGAATTCTGCGTAATATTCGACCTCCATCTACAAAGATTTCCTTAACACATAAATTGCCTTCTTCCAAATCGTTTACGCCTTCATTTTTCGATTCCCAATTTTTAATTGCCGATTTAAGCAATTTTTCGAGACGCAATGATGCTTCTTTTTTCGTATATTTAAGAATATCAAGCGCATGCCCTACTTCTACGCCGCGTATCAAATCTGCTACTAAACGCATTTTGCGTGGCGAAGTCGGACAGTTATTGAGTTTCGCATAACTTGTTTGTTTTTTTTCTTCTTTCAGCTTTTCAGCCATTAATCTTTTTCTTGCACCCATTGATGTTATAAATATTTGGCGTTATTTATTATTTTTTATTTCCCGCATGACCCGAAAATTTACGTGTTGGGGCAAACTCTCCGAGTTTGTGTCCTACCATGTTTTCGGTAATATAAACAGGTATAAACTTATTTCCGTTATGTACGGCTATTGTGTGTCCTACAAAGTCAGGAGCAATCATGCTTGCTCGCGACCATGTTTTTATCACTGCTTTTTTGTTTGCTTCGTTCATGGCAGTGATTCTTTTTTCTAATTTTGGTTCGATATATGGACCTTTTTTCAGTGATCTACTCATTTTATTCTCTTCTCCTTAATTATTTTTTACGACGTTCAAGAATAAACTTCGATGAGTTTTTCTTAGGATTGCGTGTCTTATAACCTTTTGCAGGGATACCTTTCCGTGATCGCGGATGTCCTCCCGAAGCGCGTCCTTCTCCTCCTCCCATTGGGTGATCTACAGGATTCATAACTACGCCTCTGTTGCGTGGACGCCGTCCGAGCCAGCGTCTTCTTCCTGCTTTTCCATGCTGTTCAAGACTGTGGTCTGCATTCGACACTGTTCCGATAGTTGCCTTGCATGTTACTAATATCATGCGGGTTTCTCCCGAAGGTAATTTTATGATTGCATATTTTCCTTCGCGTGCTATAAGTTGCGCATAAGTTCCTGCGCTGCGTGCCATTATTGCTCCCTGTCCCGGATGAAGTTCGATATTATGAACAACTGTTCCGAGAGGAATTTCGGAAAGAAATAAGGTATTTCCTATTTCTGGGGCTATGCCTGCGCCTGAATTTATTTTTTGTCCTACTTTCAATCCGTTTGGAGCAATGATATATCGTTTTTCTCCATCGGTATAGACAACAAGGGCTATGCGAGCGCTACGGTTAGGGTCATACTCAATAGTTTTAACTGTTGCCTGTATTCCATCTTTTTCACGCTTAAAATCGACTATTCGGTACATGCGTTTATGCCCACCGCCGACGTAGCGTATTGTCATTTTCCCTTCGTTGTTGCGTCCGCCTGTTTTTTTCAAAGGCGCCAACAGGGATTTTTCAGGTTTTGATGTTGTTAATTCATCAAAAGTTCCTATTATTTTATGTCGTGTTCCGGGTGTTACCGGTTTAAACTTTCTTACTCCCATAATGCTTAGATATTACTGAAAAAGTCAATTTTATCATTTTCTTTCAGGGTTACAAAAGCTTTTTTGTAACGATTAGTTCTGCCCGATACAAATCCTGTTTTTGTATAGCGGCTTTTATATTTTCCATGGTAGTTGGCAGTGTTAACTTTTTCGACAGATACTTTATATACTGCTTCAACAGCTTCCTTTATCTGGATTTTGTTTGCTCTATGGTCAACTACAAAACCGTAACGATTTAATTTTTCGCCTTGAATCGTCATTTTCTCGGTTGATAAGGGCTTAATTATTACTTCCATAACTTATTCTATTCCAAATGTTTTGTGTAGTGCATCTACTGTTGTTTCAAGTAAAACAAGTTTGGATGCATTCATAATATCATAAGTTGACAATTCCGAAACAGTAATTACTTTCATTTTTTCAAGATTACGAGCCGACAAAAAGAGATTTTTGTTTGGTTCTGAAAGTATCATTAATGTTTTTTGATTATCAAATTTCAAATTATTACTCAATTTAATGAATTCTTTAGTTTTAGGAACTTCAAAATTGATGTTTTCAACTACTGTTATTGCATCTTTTTGAGCTTTGTATGTAAGAGCGCTTATACGAGCGAGTCTTTTAACTTTTTTATTCAGTTTAAATCTGTAGTCACGTGGTTTTGGTCCAAATACACGACCTCCGCCTACGTATATATTTGCTTTAATACTGCCGTGACGCGCTCCGCCGCCTCCTTTTTGACGTCCTATTTTCTTTGTGCTGTAAGCAACTTCCCATTTTTCTTTTGTTTTATGAGTTCCCTGTCTTTGATTTGCAAGGTATTGTTTAACATCAAGATAAATAGCATGATCGTTGGGTTCAATGCCAAAAATGGTATTATCAAGCGTTGCTGTTTTTGCTGTTTTGTCTCCGTTAATATCGTAAATTGTTAATTCCATTTTTTAATCCTCAATTATTAAATATGAACCTTTGGCTCCGGGTATTGAACCTTTCACTAACAACAAATTTGTTTCCTGTATAACCTTCAAAATTCTAAGGTTTAACACTTTTACTTTATCACCGCCCATTCTTCCTGCAAGACGTTTGCCTTTGAATACGCGTGAGGGATATGACGATGCTCCCATTGAACCGGGCGCTCGCAAACGATTATGCTGTCCGTGTGTTTGTCCTCCTACGCCTTGAAATCCGTGGCGTTTCACTACGCCTTGAAATCCTTTTCCTTTTGAAACTCCCGTTACATCTACCCAAGTGTTTTCGCTAAAATCGGCAACTGTAACTACGTCGCCAAGCATCAACTCTCTGTCGAATGTTTTTGCAACTTCTGCTACCTTGTATTTCGGCGCAGTGTTTGCTTTTTTGAAATGTCCCAAAAGACAATTATTAGTGCGTTTTTCTTTTTTATTGTCATAGGCAAGCTGAACGGCTTCGTAACCATCTGTTTCAACTGTCTTCACTTGCGTGACAACACATGGACCAGCCTCAATTACGGTACAGGGAATATTTTTCCCTTCCGCATCAAAAACGGATGTCATTCCGATTTTTTTTCCAATAATTCCTGGCATGTTTGTTCTTTTAATTTTATTAAAACTTACTCTTCTCTTATTCAGAGATTTATATAAGTCGCATTATTACTGTTATTATTAATATTATGTTTAACTTTTATCGTTATTTTTCATTTCCGAAAAAATTATCACACTTTGATTTCTACTTCTACACCGCTTGGTAATTCAAGTTTCATAAGCGCATCAACTGTTTTGGGCGTGGAACTGTAAATATCCAGCAAACGTTTGAATGCACACAGTTGAAATTGTTCGCGTGCTTTTTTGTTTACAAAAGTAGAACGGTTTACCGTAAATATCTTCTTTTGTGTTGGCAATGGTATAGGCCCGCTTACAATTGCACCCGTCATCTTGACTGTTTTTACAATCTTCTCTGCCGATTTGTCAACAAGAGAGTGATCGAATGATTTGAGTTTTATTCTAATTTTTTGACTCATTATTAAACTGTTTAAAATTTCATTTTTAATTTATTCAGGTTTATATTTTATTCATCATCAGTGTTTTTCTTTCCTGATGATTTTTCAATTACTATTTTTGCAATGCTTGCAGGCACTTCGTCGTAATGCGAAAATTCCATTGTTGATGTTGCTCGTCCTGATGTAATGGTACGCAGTACCGTTACATATCCGAACTGTTCGGACAAGGGAACTTTTGCTTTTACTACCTGCGCATTTCCTTTTGCTTCTGTACCTACAATTATTCCTCGGCGACGGTTCAAATCGCCGATTACATCTCCCATGTATTCGTCGGGCGTAACAACTTCGAGCGACATTATCGGTTCCATCAATACAGGATCCGCTTTTATTGCTGCATGACGAAACGCTGTGCGAGCGCATATTTCAAACGAAAGCGAATCGGAATCCACAGGATGGAACGAACCATCTTTTAATTCTACTTTCATGCTTTCTATTTCATAGCCTGCAAGCGGTCCGTTTACCATTGCGGCTTTAAATCCTTTTTCTACCGATGGTATATATTCTCTCGGAATATTTCCGCCTTTCACGCTGTCGATAAATTGCAATCCTACAATTTCTTTATTGTCGGCAGGTCCTATTGTTATTATAATGTCGGCAAATTTACCTCGTCCGCCTGTTTGTTTCTTAAACACTTCGCGATGTTGGTATGTTTTGCGCAATGCTTCTTTATAGTTGACTTGCGGCGCTCCCTGATTAATTTCTACACCAAATTCGCGTTTCAGTCGGTCAACAATAATTTCCAAATGCAGTTCACCCATTCCGCTGATAATTGTCTGTCCGTTGTCTTCGTCTGTTTTTACGGTAAAGGTAGGATCTTCTTCGGCAAGTTTTCCAAGTGCAATGCCTAATTTATCAAGATCTTTCTGCGTTTTGGGTTCTATTGCCAAACCGATAACGGGATCGGGGAATGTCATTGATTCCAAGGATATTATATGTTTTTCGTCGCAAATTGTATCGCCTGTGCGCAAATCTTTGAAACCTACGCATGCGCAAATATCTCCGGCTTCTACAAATTCAATAGGATTTTGTTTATTTGAGTGCATCTGATACAGTCGTGCAACGCGTTCCTTTTTTTCAGAGCGACTATTGTAAATATAAGATCCTGCATCGATACGTCCGGAATATACTCTTATAAACGCCAAACGTCCTACGTAAGGGTCGGTTGCTATTTTGAATACAAGTGCGCAAAATGGTTCTTTTGCATCCGCTTTGCGAGATATTTCGTTGTTATCTTCATCAATGCCAAAAACTTCACCTTTGTCCAAAGGATTTGGCAGATAGCGGATTATTGCATCAAGTAAATATTGAACTCCTTTATTTTTAAAGGATGAGCCGCACATAACAGGCACAACTTTCATTGCTATTGTTGCCTTGCGTAATGTTTCAACTATTTCTTCTTCCGATATTGCATCGGGATTGTCAAAGAATTTTTCGAGTAATTCATCGTTAAACTCTGCTATTGATTCTATAAGTTTTTCGCGTGCGACAGCAACTTCTTCCTTCATATCGGCAGGCACTTCTTCAATAACAAAGTTGTGCGTTACCGTTTTATCGTCAAAAAATATGTATGCTTTGTTAGTTATAAGGTCAACAACACCTTTAAATAATTCTTCATCCCCTATGGGCAATACTATCGGGACAGGATTTGTTCCCAGTTTTTCTTTCATTTGTTGAACTACGCTCATAAAATCGGCGCCTATTCTGTCCATTTTATTTACGTATGCTATGCGGGGAACTTTATATTTTTCGGCTTGCCGCCAAACTGTTTCCGATTGCGGTTCGACTCCGCCTACGGCGCAAAAAGTTGCAACAGTTCCGTCCAACACTCGCAACGAGCGTTCTACTTCGACTGTAAAATCAACGTGTCCCGGCGTATCAATAAGATTTATCTGATATGTTTTATCTGCGTAATTCCAAAATGTTGTAGTAGCCGCCGATGTAATGGTGATACCGCGTTCCTGTTCCTGTACCATCCAGTCCATAGTAGCCGCACCATCGTGAACTTCTCCTATTCGATGTGTTTTTCCCGTGTAAAATAAAATACGCTCTGATGTAGTTGTTTTACCTGCATCAATATGCGCCATAATTCCTATATTTCTCGTATATTTTAAATCTCTTGCTGCCATCTATTTTTATTTATTCTCAATCATGCGGAATTAAAATTTGAAATGTGCAAATGCTTTATTTGCTTCCGCCATTCTGTGCATATCTTCTTTACGTTTGTATGCCGCACCTTCCTGATTGTAAGCCGCTATTACTTCGGCGCATAATTTTTCTGCCATTGAGCGTCCCGAACGTTTGCGTGCAAAAACAATCATATTTTTCATACTAATTGAAATTTTTCTTGCGGGTCTCACTTCAACAGGCACTTGAAAGTTTGCGCCGCCAATACGTTTACTTTTAACCTCAACCTGAGGAGTAACATTTTCAAGCGCTTTTTTCCAAATGTCGAGAGGAGCCTTGTCAGAATCTTTCATCTTCTCGCCTACCATATCTATGGCATCATAGAATATTCTATAGGCAATACTCTTCTTTCCCTTTAACATTAAACCATTTACAAATCGGGTAACTAAGGCATCACCAAATTTGGGGTCGGGAAGTAGAATCCTCTTTTTAGGCTTCGATTTTCTCATTTGCTTTTAACTTTTTTACTTTTAAAAATTTAATAATTTAATTGATGATTAAAACCTTGTTTCTCATCGTTTTTTTTATTTTTTCTTCGGACGTTTAGTTCCGTATTTTGAACGCCGTTGATTGCGTCCTTCTACTCCAGCAGCATCAAGCGCTCCTCGAACAAGGTGATAACGTACACCTGGAAGATCTTTAACACGTCCGCCGCGAACAAGAACTATTGAGTGTTCCTGCAAGTTGTGTCCTTCGCCCGGAATGTAAGCATTCACTTCTTTTCCGTTTGTTAACCTTACACGTGCAACTTTACGCATTGCCGAGTTTGGTTTTTTGGGCGTTGTTGTGTAAACACGTACACATACGCCTCTGCGTTGAGGACATGCGTCTAATGACGGTGCTTTACTGCTGTTTTCTGCCTGTAAGCGTCCTTTTCTTACTAATTGTTGAATTGTTGGCATAAATTACTGTTATTCAAATATATTATGTTTTTTACTTCTTCAAAATGGGTTGCAAAGATAATTGTTTTTTTTTTAACAGCAAACATTTACCAACATTTTTTTATTAATTTGGATAGATTTTTGCCCGCTTGATTGTTAAACTTTCTTAAAAAATAAATTGCTATGCTGTTTTTTTAGCAAAAGTACGTTTTACGGTGGTTTTTTACAGTTAAATTTTCGAAAAGCATCAAATTTTTATTTGTCTGTTTTTTTCAAGTTTCTTCTTTATAATTGATTTTGTAAAATTTTCCATTTTCGTCTGCGTTCTGTTCTGTCAGATTTATGTTTCCATGTATGTAGATATTGAAATTTTTATCCAACTTGATGACGCTTTTCAATGTGCGTACCTGTTTTTTTACGGCGCTTCCGATTTCAGAAAAATGCTTGATGCCGAAGTAACAGGGGAAAAATATACGCCAAAACAAATAACAAAAACGCCAAAGGCTTTTGATGAATGGATTGAAGACAACAATAGCAGGATAGATAGTGCCGAAAAGAGAGGAACACTGCCGTACTGGATAACGGAGAATAAAGATTTTATAAATATATCAGACAGAAGCCTCTCGGTTGGAAATTTCAAGACAGATGGATTAAATAATTACATAGCCAATATAAAGGATATAAATAATATTAGCGATGCCGAAGTAGCCGACATTTTAATGTCTTTTGCAAAAGACAATCCCGATTTGTTCAATGGCGAATTAAAATCTATTGAAATTATCAAAAACAGTAATGGATACATGAGTATTGAACGCCAATATCGGCTTGGCGCAGGCGACAGAATATCTGACAGCGGAAACGTGCTTTATATATCTGACAAAAATATTAATGGATTTAATCCGCTAAATGAATTTAAAGGGGCTTTGAATGCAATCAAACAGGGACAAGATTTAACATTTAGACAGGAATATGCCGTTGAGTGCGTATGGCATGAGTTTATGCATGCAAAAGCAACAGGCTGGGGAAATATAAATGCCAAAACTACAGAGTTGAGAAACTCAATGGAAGTTGTCAATCAATTTTGCGCCCGCCGTTCTTACATACCCTTTCTGGAAAGTCTGGGCGGAAAATCAATACATTCCGCAGATATAATAGCAAAAGGATTTGGATACAGAAATGAGTTAGATAATTTCAATTTGATGATTGAAAAATTAAATATAGACAAGCCAAAGTTATATGATTTTCTTAGCGATAAAATAATAAATACTAAATATGAAAATCTCTTTGACGAGATTACAAAATATATCAGTAATGAAACAGGAATAAGTAAAAGAGCGGCAAATGAACTTATTGACAATCTGGATATTGCCGATTATAATTATATGAAAAAATTAAGAAGATTAAAACCCGCCAAGTAGATTTAATAGATCTTGCCTGCGTTGCTTGTCTTTCATTTGATATGCATATTTATATGCCTTTTTCATATCTTTTCTCTGCTCATAAAGTTCTGCCAAATGAATCTTAACGGTATCAATATCTGGACTTTCATCTTCAATTAGATCTCTATAATATCCTTCTTTTGTGTGCCAAGGGTCATCGGGGTTGCTAAAAAACTCGTCAAGTTCTTTATCTGTAATGTCGTGGTCAAAAATTGTTTCTATATGTTTTTCTGCATTCATAATTGCTGATTATAATAATTGTGTAAAGTTAATAAAAAATTTTAAATTAGCAAAGAAAAAAATCATTATCGGTAATTTATAATTGATAATTAAATTTTTTTATTACAAAAATATTCGTACTTTTGTGTTGGAAAGAATAAAAATATAAAAATGGCAAATATCAGTTTTAGTGCAGAAGGCATTACAGAAACAGGTAATAAAATAACGGTTAAATTAGGAATATATACATTTATTGAAAATAATATGTATATTGCATATTGTCCATCTATTGACATGACTGCTGCGGGTAATTCGTTTGATGAAGCATTAGAGGAGTTCAGTAAAATTTTTCAACTGTATATTGAATATTGTTTATCAAAAAAAACATTATTTAAGGACTTGGAAAAGCATGGATGGA
>JAISYZ010000044.1 GCA_031269545.1 Prevotellaceae bacterium | reverse complement strand
ACTTCCGTCGTGTATTTTGCGCTGGCGTCGGGACCGTTTTTGGGAGGACTGCTCACACAGTATGCCGGATGGCAAAGTCTTTTCTTCATTACAGGCTTGCTGGGAATTGCCGTGGCGATATTTGCAACAGTGATACTCCGGCAGGAATGGACAGAATCGAAAGGCGAATATTTCGATTATTTCGGTTCGATAATCTATGCCGCCGGACTGTTTGGACTCATTTTCGGTTTTTCGGAATTGCCCGACGTCTTGGGTTTTATATTGATAGCCACAGGAATTGCCTGTTCAATAATTTTTGTCATATACGAATCGAAAAACAAACAGCCGGTTTTCAATATTCGTATTTTTTCGGGGAACAAAGTTTTCAGTTTGTCGTGTCTTTCGGCGCTTGTCAATTATGCCTGCACTTCGGCAATCGCTTTCATGCTAAGCCTGTATTTGCAGTATATTCGCGGACTTTCGCCGCATAATGCCGGCTTGATACTTATCGTTCAGGCTTGTGTGCAATGTGCCGTTTCGTTTTATGCCGGTCGTCTGTCGGACAGACTGAATCCGGCAACGCTCGCAACTGTGGGAATGGGAATCATCGTTGTCGGTTTGACGGGATTGATTTTTGTTACGCCCTGTTCGTCAATGATTTTTATTGTTTTCCTGCTGTTTTTGCTTGGATTTGGATTCGGACTGTTTTCATCTCCAAATTCCAATGTGATAATGAGTTCGGTCGATAAAAAATATTACGGACAAGCGTCGGCAACCATGGGAACAATGCGCCTTACAGGACAGGCTTTCAGTATGGGAATCGCTACAATGGCAATTTCATTCTCAATGGGTAACAAAATAATAACTCCCGATTTACATGCCGATTTTATGAAAAGTTTTCACATCACGTTTATAATATTCGCAGCGCTCTGTGTTGTTGGAACTTATACTTCATCGTTTCGTGTGAAAAAATGATTTTGTATGCAAAACCAAAAACATATTGAAGCAATTATTTAACTATTTCATTGACTTGATTGATATCATTTTGGAAGAAACCCACATTCGGTAATTGTGTATTTTGCATTCTCCGACAACAACCATTCATATAGTTTGTATGCCATTGAATTATGGTCTAAATCGGAACGAATGGCGACACGTACTTCTGATATAAAGGGATACGTTTTGTTTTTGACAGTATTTTCAGATGGACAAATACCATTAATGGCTATTACAGGTACTTCGTCGCACGATTTTCGAGCTTGCAAATCTTTGTATGTATTAAAAGAATAACAGATTGAATTTATGTTGTCAATTACTTCTCTAAATACAAATGCCATTGAGCCAATAGCGGCTTCAGGAAAATCAGCAGGCTCTATACCATTCATTACCAGAGTTCTAAAGACCTCTTCGCTTCCTGAATTACGGGGACGTGTAAAAACGTTTATTTCAGCATTGTTACCACCAACTTGTGACCAATTGGTTATTTCTTTTGTATATATCTTTTGAATTTGATTGACTGTAAGTGAATTTACAGGATTTTCCTTGTTGATAACAAAAACAAAAGCGTCTAATGCAATAGAGGTTTCAATCAATGATACTCCAGCAGCGTCGGCATGCGCTTTTTCGTCCGGCGAGATAGTCCTGTGTGTCAGGATAATATCTGCATTACCGTCAATCAAATTCATAAATGCGCCATGTGTTTGAGACGTCATAACACGCTTACCGAAAAAATCAGATTTATACGGTTCCGGTATTGCATTGTAATCGTATTGCAAAAACCATTCTTCAACAAGCGGTGGCATCCATTTATAACGAAGTCCTAACAATTTACAGGCGACCATCGTATTCAGTATATTAGCAGAAGTAGAACCATCAACTTTTGGATAATTTTCAAAAGAAATGTTTTCTATTCCAACAAAATCGTTTTCAGGTACTTCCCAATCAGTAGAATACTCCCACGAATTTCCGCTTTTTGATGTATTTCTTTCAAAACACGGACAACGAGTAGTTATTTCGTCATTCGTTTGGGTTTTGCCGCAACTTGTGCAAAGTATTACACTTAAACCAAAAATTATAAAAAAAATGAATCTGCTCATATCTGTCTATTTATTATATTTACCTTCCAGTTCCACTTCCGGCATCGACGCTTTGCCTGCAGCCTCATTTTTCAGGGCGAGGGTTACTGTTATCCCGTTGTTATTTATTGTCCTCATCATCATTTTCTAATGAATTATTCCCGGTGCAAAAATAGTCAAAAATTTATAATTCAAAAAAAAGTTGTACTTTTGTCGGAGTAAATAACGTGATTAATGTGTAATTAGCACAATACATATACTGTTTTGTTTTGGGAATATGAAAATTTTAATCATCGAAGATGAATACGTTCTGTTAAAAGCCATTGAAGAATTTCTGCTGGCGGAAAAGTATGTTGTGGAAAAAGCCGTTGACTATCATTCTGCAGCAGAAAAAATCATGCTATATGAATATGATTGCATCCTGCTGGATATTTCTTTGCCCGGCGGAAGCGGACTGCAAATCCTCCGTGAAATGAAAAAGGAAAACCGGACAGGCAACGTCATTATCATATCGGCAAAAAACTCCCTCGACGATAAAATACTGGGACTGGATTTGGGCGCTGACGATTATTTGACCAAACCTTTTCACTTGCCGGAACTCCACGCACGAATTAAAGCCGTACTCCGGCGCAAGCAGTACGACGGAAAACAAACCGTGGCATTAGGCAATACCGAAATAGATTTCGATCAGCGACAAATGCGCATCGACGGTAATCCGCTGAAATTAACCCGCAAGGAATTTGACATGCTCGCCTTTTTCGTCACCAACAAAAACCGTCTGATTACCAAAGACGCTTTGGCAGAACACGTCTGGGGTGACAATTTTGATATGGTTGATAATTTTGATTTCGTCTATTCGCAGGTCAAAAACCTGCGTAAAAAATTGAAAGATGGAAA
>JAISYZ010000037.1 GCA_031269545.1 Prevotellaceae bacterium | reverse complement strand
GACGGAGATTTGCGTTATTCACCAAACGGTTGGCAAACATTTTCTTTCAAAGGTAACAAGTGGCAAAATATCAATAACATTGAACGCAAAAAGTATTTGTTGAATGCTTATCGCGTTTTGCTCACTCGTGCAAGACAGGGAATGGTAATTGTTATTCCCGAAGGCAACGAAGAAGACCATACACGCAGAAAAGAATTTTACGATGGAACGTATAATTATTTGAAAAATATAGGAATAAAAATAATATGAAGACAATCAACAAAATAATATTGCGAAATTTCAAGCGATTTACGACTTTTGAGATTGATTTTGACAGTCAGTTGAATATTTTAGTTGGTGATAATGAATCAGGTAAAAGTAGTATATTACAGGCAATTGATATTGTTTTAAGTGGGAATCGAAATAAAGTTGAAAATATAGGATTGGAACATTTATTTAATTATCAAGCTGTCAATGATTTTATGCAATCGGATAAGAGATACGAAAACTTGCCAATCCTTACAATTGAACTGTATCTCAATGAACAAAATAATCAAGATGTTTTCGGTAGAAATAACACAAAAACAGCGGATTATAACGGATTAAAATTCGTGTGTGAACCAAATGATGATTTTAGTTCTCATATTCGAGATATTCTACAACAGCCAAGTGCAAATTTCCCATTTGAGTATTATTCAATTAACTTTAAAACCTTTGCGGATGTATCTTATAGCGGTTACAAAAAATATCTAAAGCATATTGTGGTAGATAATTCTCAAATGAGCAGTGAATATGCGATGAAAGAGTATGTTCAGGATATTTATAACGCAACTGTTCAGAGAATTGAAAAATTAACAAATCAGCATAAATATAGAGAGCATAAAGAAAATTTCAAAAATCAAGTTTTGAATGATCTAAACAATAAAATGTCAGGTTATTGCTTCGCTCTAAAAACTTCCCCTAAATCAAATTTGGAAACTGATTTGACGATATTAGAGGATAATATAAATATTGAAAATAAGGGAAAAGGAAAGCAATGTTTTATAAAAACCGAATTAGCATTACAGCGTTCTCAATCAGATTTGGATATTATTTTGATCGAAGAACCTGAAAACCATTTGAGCCATATCAATATGAAAAAACTTATTCATAAAATAAGTCAGGTAAATAATAAACAAATTTTTATTGCGACACACAACGATATGATAAGTGCAAGACTTGATTTGCGTAAAACAGTCTTGTTAAACAGTAACAGTACTGCACCTTTGCAATTAAATTCAATTTCGGACGATACTGCAAAATTCTTTATGAAAGCCCCAAACAATAATATTTTACAATTCATACTGTCTAAAAAAGTAATTCTTGTTGAAGGTGATGCAGAATATATTTTAATGGAAACAATGTATCAAAAAGTAACATGCAAAGAATTAAAACAATCAGATATTCATATTATTGCTGTTGGTGGTACAAGTTTCAAACGATATTTGGAATTGGCAAAGAAGTTATCTATTAAAACTGCTGTAATCACTGATAATGACGGCAATATTGATAAAAATATAACTCAAAAATATGCTGAATTTCCTCATTCAGAAAATCCTAATATTAAAATTTTTTCAGATAGAGACGAATCAAGAAGTACATTTGAAATTTGTTTGTACAGCGATAATCAAACTGTTTGCAATACGTTATTCACGTCTAACAGAAGAACTCTATCGGTACAGGATTATATGTTAGCGAATAAAGCAGATTGTGCATTTGCAATTTTAGACAATAATGAAACGAATTTAACTGCTCCACAATATATTATAGAGGCAATACAATGGATAAAAGAGTAATTTTTGCAGTTGCAGGTTCGGGGAAGACGAGCCATATTATCAACAAACTTACACTTGATAATCGTGTTCTAATTCTCACATACACTGCAAACAATATTCAAACATTACGAAAAAGAATCATTCAGAAATTTGGTTACTTCCCTGACAATATCAAACTGCAAAGCTATTTTGTTTTTTTGCACTCGTTTTGTTACAAACCGTTTTTATCATATTGTACAAATTCAAAAGGTATAAATTGGAAACAACCACCAGAATATACGTTAAGGCTAAAAAGAACTGATACAAAGTTTTATTTGGATAAAAACAGCAGATTGTATCACAACAGAATTGCAAAACTCTGTGAAATTAATAATATACTTGCGGATATAAATACTCGTATTGAAAAATATTACGATTGTCTTTATATAGATGAAATTCAAGATTTTGCAGGACACGATTTCAATTTATTGAGAAGTATTGCAGAAGCAAATTGTGAGATATTATTTGTTGGTGATTTTTATCAGCATACATTTGATACAAGCAATGATGGCAATGTAAATAAGGGATTATTTAATAATTACGATTCATATCAAAAACTATTTAGAGATATGGGATTGACTGTTGATACAACTACATTACAAAAAAGTTACAGATGCAGTAAAATAATTTGCGACTTTATTCAAAATAAGATAGGAATTTCAATATCTGCCGTTTCAAATAGAAATACAAACATAGTAATTATTGATAATCATGATGATACTACCAGAATTATACATGATAATTCTATTATAAAACTGTTTTACAGAGAGAACTACAAATACAACTGTCATTCGCAGAATTGGGGACAAAGCAAAGGTGCTGAATTTGAAAATGTATGTATTGTGTTGAATAAAACTACGAAGACAAAATTTGATGAACACAATTTATCAAATTTAAGTCCGCAAACAAAGAATAAACTTTATGTGGCTTGTTCTCGTACAAAAAATAATCTTTATTTTGTTTCTGATGAACATGTTAACAGATTTGAATAATAAATTTTTATTACAGTTAAGTGAATCTGAAACTCCTTACTTGCTGGTAGAGACAAAGATGCCCGAACAGGGTTTGGCAACGCTTTACAACAGTTCGGTGCAAGGTTATTAGAACAAAATGTAAGGTCGTTTTTGCAGTTTGCAGGCAAGATAAACAAAGGTATCCGCGACACAATACGCAACGAGCCGCATATGTTTCTTGCTTTTAACAATGGTATAGCAGCCACCGCAGACCACATAGAACTTGACGAAGAAAGCCGTTATATTAAGAAAATTAGCAATTTGCAAATTGTAAACGGCGGACAGACAACCGCCTCAATTTACAATACAGCCCGCAAAGACAAGGCGAATATTTCCAATATATTTGTGCCAGTTAAGTTTTCAATTATTGAAAAACCAGACCAGTACAGCGATATTGTTTCCCGCATTTCACGATACGCAAATACGCAGAATAAAGTTAATAATGCCGATTTCTCGGCGAATAATCCCGCCCTGATTGCTTTTGAAAAGTTATCACGTTATATTTTATCGCCTGTAACGGCTCAAAATAATATGCAAACTTGTTGGTTTTTCGAGCGGGCAAGAGGTCAGTACAAAACTTTGCGCAGCCGCGAGGGACGGACAAAATCACTGCAAAACGCTTTTGATAAGAAGTACCCCAAAAGTCAGATGTTCTCAAAGGTTGAGTTGGCAAAGTATATCAACGCTTATCAGGAAATATACGATGGCAAAAAGTTGGTAATCGGACCGCATATTGTTGTTCGCGGTAACGAAAAAAACTATGCTCAATTTATTGCTAATAACCTGCCTGACAATGTAAAGAAAATCAACAATGTGTATTTTGAAGATACGATTGCAAAGTGTATTCTTTTCAAAAATGCCGATAAATGCTACGGAAAAAAGCCCGACAGCATTGGCGAAATGAAACAGGTTGTTGTGCCTTATACACTTTCCTTGATTAACCGAACTACAGACAACAAGTTAGACCTTTATAAAATTTGGAAAAATCAGCAGGTTTCGCCGCAACTTTCCGATTTTATTTACGACCTGATGAAACAGGTAAACCAATTCATACTTGACACTTACGCAGGACAGCATTATATTGAAAAAGCAAAACGCGAGGAGTGTTGGGAGTTGGTAAAAAATCATTCGTGGAGTTTCAATATCAATGAAATAAA
>JAISYZ010000006.1 GCA_031269545.1 Prevotellaceae bacterium | reverse complement strand
GTAAGTCAGGGTTATTATTCAGTATGTCCGTATAATTTTCGTCTATTAATTCGCCATGCACAGTTACTTTTGTATGTGTTTCATCCGAAATATCATAAGTCGGCATAGGAAAAAGACGTAAATTGTCGTCGGGTGTGTCTTCGCCTTGTTCAACTGGGTTATGACCGGTAACGATTTTACGCTTGACATCAACAATTCCGCAGAGCCGAAAATCCTCTGCGTCGGCAATAATCCCGACCGCCAAAATATTTACTCTGCGGCGCTTGGCCTGTATAACTCACGTATCGTGAAATTAATCAACAAGAAAGGACAGTTAAAATCCTCTGTTATTATCATAATTTCATCAACTCAATTTCTTACAACTTTTCAAACATTTTTTATAAAACTGATGTAATTTTTTTCGCCTTATTTCGCTTTATTTAAATTAATTACAACTTTTTCTTTTTTTTGAAAAAAATATTTGCATCAAGTGTATATACTTGGCACATAAGGTATTAGGCGCATTTTTACGCCTCTAACTTATTATTAATCAGATTTGGAGGTTATTTAGACAATCTATACTTTTGTGTCAGATTTTAATATATGTGTTTAACAAAAGTATCAATTTCTATCTAAAGAAAAGTAGTAAAATGATTACACTAATAAGAAAAGTTTTGACACTATTTTCGACAATCAGGAAGAAACATCAAAAGGCGTCCAAATATGGTAAAAATGAATTATGTGGAACAAACGAAAAAATAAAAACATATCGGAGTCCGAGTCCGTCTGTGGGGAGGAGTTAGGGGAGAGGTCGAGGTTTAAATCGAAGCTCAGGCGCGTCCTACTAAGCATCCTTGGCTGGTTTCTTTTTTTGATATTTGCCATAGTCTTTGCAGTGGCGTTGAGGGTATTTTTGTTAGCCTCGTTTGTTATTCCGAGTTGGTCGATGGCTCCGACGCTTATTCCGGGCGATTTTGTCTTTGTCAACAAGATGATACCCGGACCGCGTATCTTCAAAAGCTGGGATTTTTTGAGAAATGGAGATTTCAGTATGCGTCGTCTGAAAGGTTATCGTAAAATACGGCGTAACGACGTGATAGTGTTCAATTATCCCTGGTCAAACTGGAATAAATTAGAATTGGATTTCAACGTATTCTATGCCAAACGGTGTATTGCCGTTCCGGGCGATACATTCTATATCGACAACGGAATATACCGAGTAAAAAATCTTCCCGACACATTGGGATACTATACCAATCAGAAAAAGCTGTCGGAAATGAAGCCGGAAGATTTTCCTCCCCATATCTACAAATGTTATCCCGATACTGTTTACGGCTGGAATATCCTGAATTTCGGACCACTGTATATACCGGGCGAGAACGACACAGTGGCTATTGACACAATGAATATTCGCCTGTACCGCAAACTTATCGAATATGAAACACAGCAGCCTGTTGAAGTCAAGAACGGGCAGGTTTACATAGCCGAAAAACCTGTAAACAAATATGTCTTCCAACAAAATTACTATTTTACGGCAGGCGACCATGTACGCGATTCACGTGATTCACGTTATTGGGGACTTTTGCCCGAAGACCATCTCGTAGGCAAGGCTTTCATTATCTGGAAATCAAAAAACCGCGACACAGGTAAATGGCAATGGAAAAGATTTTTTAAAAAACTATGAACTATGAACTATGAACTATGAACGATAAATGATGAACGATAAACAATAAACAATAAAAAAATGCAAAATAAACAAGTTATAACAGATTCAAGCGGTTTCCGCTCTTTGGGAAAACAAAATTCGACGCAAGCCGGTAATGGATTATTGAAATTCTTTCTGTCCCGCAGGGATAATATTATTATTTTTTTATTAATCATAATGGCAGGCTGTACAAACTCGCCGAATCTGCTTGAACAGGCATTACAAATGTCCGGCAATAATCGTGCAGAACTGGAAAAAGTATTGTACCGGTATGCAGATGAGCCGTTGAAACTTAAAGCGGCGCAGTTTCTTATTGAAAATATGCCCGGACATGTTTCGTATCGCAATCAGGCGTATGTGGAAAAATATTACGATGCAATAGATTCCGTAAACCTGTATTTCGATAAGAGCAACGATGAACTTGCCGCCTGTTACAAAGCCATTGCCGCCAAATACGGTGAACCGTCAGCTCTTGTTCAGGATTTGCAGATTATTTCCGCCGATTATCTGACAAACAATATTGAGCGTGCATTTGAGAACTGGCAAAAAGGACGCTGGGCTACGCATCTCAATTTCGAGGATTTTTGCGAATATCTGTTGCCGTATAAAGCTGCCGAATGTCAAACGTTGGACAATTGGCGCGAATATTTTTCCGACACTCTTTACGGCGATTTGCAATATTTGCCATACAACGCACATTCATCCCATTCGGCATACTGGTCGTGCTATACAATTCAGCAAAAACTGATGAAACTGAATCCGAAAAAATATATTGATGTGCAAATTAAATATCCTGTAAGACGCATGCGCAGTTTGATGCATACTTTACTAAAAAAAGACTGCGACGACAATACTGTCATCAATATTTCGATAATGCGTGCAAGAGGCATTCCCATGATGATAGATTTCACGCCTCAGTGGCCCAACCGCGGACAGAGACACGCATGGTGTGTATTGTTGGAAAATACAGGTAAAAATCTTCATTTTAATGGACTCGACAATCCGGAAACCCCTTATATCGGCGAGCCTGTAGCGAAAGTGTTCCGGCGCTGTTATGCCATCAATCCCGAATTATTGGAACTGAATCAGTCCGAAAAAAATATTCCGGCATTATTTCGCAACTTGCATATTCGCGATGTAACGGATGAATATCAGCGCACTGACGATGTGACTGTGAATTTGGGTCCCCGTCAGGAAAAATATGCATATCTGTCGGTTTTTGATAATGCACATTGGCGTCCTGTACATTTTGGCAAAATAAACGGCACGAAAGCCGTATTTAAAAAGATGGGGCGCGATGTAGTCTATTTGCCGCTGTGCATAACGGAAGAACAGCGAAATCCTGTACCTGTTGCATCGCCATTTATTCTGACCTTACGCGGTGAAGTAATACGCATCGTTCCGGACATGACTCAACGACAGACATTGAAGCTCACACGAAAGTATCCTACTTTCAGATTTTCGTCGTGGGCAGCCGACAGGGTTCTCGGCGCCAAAATTCAGGCGGCAAACTGCGCCAATTTCAGTGATGCTGTCACATTGCATACCATTTGGACGTATGGAACCGAAGCAGGCGAAATACTGTTGGATACGGTAAAGAATAAATATCGCTATTGGCGTTATTATTCCGCTCCAAACGCACAGGGTAACGTTGCAGAACTGAATTTTTTCCAACAGGGGCAAAACATCACCAAACAGGGAAAAATCATCGGATCGCCGAACGAAGAGAAAAGTTATGAAAAATACCGTGCGTTCGACGACGACCCGCTGACCTTTTTCAGTTCACCCGAACCGTCAGATTCGTGGGTGGGGCTTGATTTCGGCGAGCCTGTAAATATCGACCGGATATTGTACATGCCCCGTAGCGATGGCAATATAGTGACTTACGGCGACGAATATGAACTGAAATATTGGAACAACAACCGGTGGAACTCTTTAGGACGGAAAATAGCAGATAATACATACATCTCTTTCGAAAATTGCCCTGTCGGCGCTTTGTTTTTGTTACACGACTGTACACGCGGTGTACAAGACCGTATTTTCACATACGAAAATGACAAACAAGTGTGGTGGTAATAAATCATCAACTTGCAGCATCTAACTTTCGGTGATTAATCAGGATAGATTAAATTTACGGATATAAGCCCAGACGTCGGTTTCCGTCCAAATTGAGAGAGGATAACTTGCTATCAAGTTTGTTTCAAACGAATTGCAGCCGTATTTCATCCATTTTTGCAAACGCAGACGACTTTCTCCGGCCATTGTTCCGATTACCGGATACAAACCTGTCTGTTTATGGAATTTCTCAAAAGGTTTCTTTTTAATAATTCCGCTGCCAATTGTATCAATCATATTGAAATTGACCATAGCCTCGGCAAGAAAAGGATTCCGACTTCCAAAGCAATATTCAGGATTTCTGCATCTTGCTTTCGAAGCGATTTGTCGCCTGTCTTTTTTGCATCTACTCCTAATACTAATAACATTTTTTCGCTACCCAACATCATACTTTCATCTACTATTTTGGCGTAAGACGTAGCATTGTCTTTTATGCCCGGATTATGATACACATGGTAGCCACTTTTTTTGACCCAATTTTCTATTGAATTAGGGCAGGGTATTGATTCTATCCCCAATTGAAGATAATCATTGACTATAGATAACAGGAGCGATATTGAACGAAAACTTATATGTAATTTGACATACAATTCAACACACAATCCTACTATGAGTTCTGTATATTTATGTCGTTCAATTAGTTCTTGTGATAAGATGCCACAGACTTTGGTTTTTTTTTATTTTTTTATTCTCTTCGCGTAAAATACGATTTTCTGTCTTTAATTTTTTTAAACTCTTTTCTAACTGAATTTTTTCCCTTTTTTCTTCTTTAATCGACTTCTGCAAATTTTCAACTTGGGAGGTCAATTTTGAGTTTTTTTCCTCTTGTTTTTTTAATTCTTTTAATTCTTTTGTTGTCATAATATACTTATTTTTTAATGTTTTACGCTGCAAAAGTAGTTATTTTTTTGTATTTAATATTTTATAACGTTTGCACAACCTACCCTACGGGACATGAAATCGAACCGTTACATGCTATTTATTTCGCGTGCCTTTTTACCGCAAAGGACGCGAAGCAGAAACAAAGAACGCAAAATCTTTGTGATCTTCGTGTTCTTTGTGGTTTTTTACTTCTCCGATAAACTGAAAAACATCGTGATAATGCTGACAAGACTTGATAAACACTTTCCCAAGATGGATTTAAAGCCAATAAACATCCTTTTTATACCAAAAAGGGTCGACAGAATACTTCCGAACTTCGACAAAATACTTCGGAACTTCGACAAAATACTTCGGAACCTTTATGAAATACTTCGGAACCTTTATTTCCTGTCATTTTGGCTTTATGGAATACCTTTGAGGTATTATATCGAGCCTTTTTGGCTTTATTGCGAACTTTTGAAGGGCAAAATCTTTTTTTTGAGGCGCTATTGCCTTTTTTGATTAGGATTTGTAGGATTAAAAGATTAATAGGATTGCCTTCGGGTTAAATTCTTGCGTCCTAAGGCTTATTTTATTGATGCCATGGCTATAAAAACCTTAGTAGC
>JAISYZ010000239.1 GCA_031269545.1 Prevotellaceae bacterium | reverse complement strand
AATCTTTGTTGAAGAACAGCAAGGCGAAGAGCGAGCCGAATACGGCAGTTACCTGATACGTAATCTTGCAGCAGCAATAGAACCTGAATTCGGCAGTGGATTTTCTTATCGACAATTGGAGCGAGCAAGACAATTTTACCGTACATATCCAATTGCGTCCGCAGTGCGGACGCAATTCAACTGGATGCAATATCGACTTCTTTTTCAAATAGATGACAATGATAAACGAGAGTATTACGAACAGGAAGCCCTGCATAACGGATGGACGGGACGAGAATTGGAACGTCAGATTAATTCGGGACTTTATGAGCGTCTGTTGATGAGTAACGATAAAAAATCCGTTTTGGAAGTTGCCCGCAGAGAACGCCGTCCTGAAAATCCTGTGGAAATTATCAAAGATCCGATGATTTTGGAATTTCTCGGATTAAAGCGCGACTCGTCATACTACGAAAAGGACTTGGAAAGCGCCATGCTTACCAATTTACAGGCATTTATTCTGGAATTAGGCAATGGATTTTCGTTTGTTGCGCGACAAAAACGGATACTGCTCGAAGATGATGAGTTTTTTGCAGATTTGGTTTTTTACAACAGATTATTACGCTGTTTTGTCGTCATTGAAATAAAGACACGCAAACTCACGCACGAAGACGTTGGACAACTGCAAATGTATGTAAACTATTACGACAGAAATGAAAAACTCCCAGACGAAAATCCGACTATCGGAATACTGCTTTGCGCCGACAAAAACGACGCTGTTGTAAGATATACGCTTCCCGAAAACAACGCAACCATAATGGCAAGCAAATATCAACTTTATCTGCCATCTGAAAAGCAATTATTGACAGAACTGAAAAAAGAATTGAATAAAATTGACAAATAACATTAATTTTTTATGAATTTAAGCATACGAAGGATTTTACGTAAATGGCTGTTACGAGGTAATAATGTGTATTGTCCCTGTTGCAGAAAGAATGTTTCTACATTTTTACCTTTTGGCAATGTTGTACGCCTTAATGCCGCTTGCCCTTTCTGCGGCTCTTTGGAGCGGCACAGGCTGATCTGGCACTTTCTTCATCAGAGAGAACCCAAACTAATAAAAGACGGAATGAAATTATTGCATGTCGCTCCCGAAAGGGTATTTTTTAAAAATTTCAGACGGGAAAAACAGATACAGTATTTTCCTGCCGATAAATTTATGCCCGGACATCATTACCCGCGTGGAACAAAGAAAATAGATATTTTGGATATTACATATTCCGACAATTTTTTTGATGCCATATTGTGTACGCATGTGCTGGAACATGTAGATAATGACATACAAGCCATGAAAGAGTTTTACCGAGTATTGAAACCCGGCGGCTGGGCAGTTTTGCAAGTACCGATAGACTACAGCAGAGCCGATACTTTTGAAGATAACAGCATTAATACTCCCGAAGAGCGCGAAAAACACTTTGGACAGAGAGATCATTTACGCTTATATGGGCGCGATTATTCGCAACGCTTGATAAAAGCAGGATTTAATGTGGATTGTATAGATTTTTGCAATATGTTTCCGGAAGAAGAACAAAAACGGTTCGGATTTGATAAAAACGATGGAATTATTTATCTTTGTAAAAAATAATATTGTTTATCATGGAAACAACACTTTTATTCTCAGTACTTATAGCAAATTACAATAATGGTAAATATATTCGGTCGGCTATAAATAGCGTTTTTGCTCAAACATATACAAATTGGGAAATTATTGTAGTTGATGACTGTTCTACCGATAATTCCTTACAGGCAATAGAGCAATATAAAGATTATAATAATATTAAGATCGTACAAAACGAAGAAAATAAAGGCTGCGGTTATACAAAACGCAGATGCGTAGAACTTGCCGGCGGCGAACTTTGCGGATTTCTTGATGCCGATGACGAATTGTTTCCCAATGCACTTGAAATAATGGTTGAGGCACACAAACAACATCCGCAATGCAGTTTAATCGGCTCGCGAAGTTATAAATGTAATTCTCGCTTACAGCCTTATGGAGTAACCAAATATAAGATGATACCACCGGGATATTCTTATCTTACTTATGGTTATTACATTAATCATCATTATGCTACATTCAAGAAAGAATTATACGATAAAACGGAAGGAATATCCTCTAATGTTACTCATGCTGTTGACCAGGATTTATATTTTAAATTGGATGAAGTTGGACAGGTTTTGTTTTTAGATAAAATATTATACAAATACAGAGTTCACCATGGCGGAATATCAAATAACAGCGACAGTTTTAGCAAGGCATTGCTTTGGCATATTATTCTTATATATGAAGCATACAAGAGGCGAGGAATACAGGGAGGCGAACAACACGCTGCTCGTGTTATTATTGCACATCCGTACAAGTCATGGAAATACAGATTCGGACATTTCTGTTTAACGCCAGCAGTATTTTTAATTAAGCAAATGAATATTATTCGGTTTTGTTTTTTTGCTAAGAATAAATGATACAGACAGATATGATAACCGCTTTAATTAAATTTGAAATCATTAAAACAAACAGGGATAAACATCCACAAAATCAGGCATATTCAACAACCCATAAAATGCAGATTATGAATATAGAAAATTTAATTTAAATATATCGCAAAAGATTTAATATAATGAATGTTTCAATAATCATAGTAAATTACAATACCAAAACATTGCTGAAACAATGCCTGAAATCCGTATTCGACAATACAACAGATATTTCGTTTGAAGTCATTGTCGTAGATAATTCTTCAACAGACGGTTCTCAACAAATGATAAAAGATGAATTTCAAAACGTAATTCTCATTGAAAGTTCTGAAAATATTGGATTTGGGCGAGCAAATAATTTAGGGGCAAAAGCGGCAAAAGGCAAATATTTAATGTTATTAAACTCTGATACCGTTTTAGTTAACAATGCAATAAAAATACTTTTCGATTTCATCGATAAAAATCCTGCTGCCGGTATTTGTGGTGGAAACTTATTTGATGAAAACAAAAAACCAATACATTCATATTCAAAAATGCCGGGTATCATGCAAGAGATCAAACGGTTGTTGTTCATACCTGACACTGACTATTTTAACTGCACAAATAAACCTAAAAAAGTCGGGTATGTTACAGGAGCAGATTTGATGATAAGATCAGATATTTTTAATCAATTAAATGGCTTTGATTCTGATTTTTTTATGTACTACGAAGAATCGGAATTAACTTATCGAGTGAAAAAAGAAGGATACAAAGTTTACAGTGTTCCTCAGGCTGAGATTATACATTTGGAAAAAAAATCATTTTCAGACAATAATAACAGATTGGGAATGATTTTTAGAAGTTGTCAAACATATTACAAAAAGACACACAGCCGTTTATACCGAATAATTACAAACACTATCTTATTAACAACAATTATTTCAAGATTGATAATATTTTCATTTACGAAAGATACAAAAAAAAAAAATTGCTGGAAATCAATACTAAAAATACACATTAACAAAAAATTAAAGTAATGGCTATTCCAAAAAAAATACACTGGTGCTGGTTAAGCGGCGACCCGCTGCCAAAAAAACTGCAAAAATGCGTAGATTCGTGGAAACGCATAATGCCCGATTATGAAATTATCCTTTGGGACAAACAACGATTTGATATTCACAGCGTTAAGTTTGTAGAAGACGCATGTGCAGCACGCAAATGGGCATTTGCTGCAGATTATATACGAGTATATGCGCTATATACGGAAGGCGGAATTTATCTTGATTCGGATGTAAAAGTATTTAGAAGATTCGATAAATTTTTGCAGCATTCGGCATTTACCAGTATTGAACACCATTTTGGAACAAAAGCATGGACAAACAGTAAGAAATACGGTCGTGCATATAATGCAATTCAGGCTGCTGTTATTGGAGCAGAAAAAGGAAACAGTTGGATAAAAATGTGCATGGAGCATTATCACTCAGCAGATTTCACTTTGCGTGAAGATGGAAGCGTAAACATTGATACCAGCCCCGATGTTTTTGCCCATTATGCGCATTCATATTTTGGCTTCAGTTATGATGAACATTACAATACCATGCAAAAATTAAAAGACGGTATTGTAATTTATCCTCAAAAAGTTTTTGCTTCTGCCTATACAGGCGCAACCATGAATTCTTATGCCTTACATTTGTGTTTTGGTTCATGGTTGAACAAAAAATATTCATTATTATATAAAATCGATGAAAAATTATGTACCAATTCTCGCTTTTTTGCTATGCTGCACTATAAAATAAAGCTATTAATAAGAAAATTTTTCCCTGATGCAATTTAGCGAATGATTGGTAATTTTATATTATCATTTCAATAATTTTTACAATAATCTGCATTGTAAGATACTAAAAACAAATATGATACAGTAAGTACTATTTAGTCGCTCCTTAAAAAGAACATAAAATATTTATTAACAATCAATTATTAGTTGAAATTAGATAAAAAATTTTTGCAAAATAAATATGCTTTGAAAATGTCCCTAACGGGACAGCAAGCATCATCAAACCTAACAGGTTTCCAAAACCTGTTAGGTTTAAAATGTCTGTTTATTAATTTTTTGTATCTGTAAATTTCACTTTTAAGGAGAGACTAATTATCAATATTACAAATCATTATATATGTCTTCTTTTTTTAATTGCCCATAAAGTTATTGAAATGAAAATACAACCTGCTAATATCCATAAACAAATCATCGAAATATTTTCTAATTTCTCGTAGGCATTGGGTTTAAATACAAATTCAATTTCGTGTTCGCCGGCAGGTACACGCAAGGCGCGTAATACATAGTTTGCGCGGAAATGCTGCACTGGCTGCCCGTCGATAAATGCTTCCCAGTATGTTAGTCCATCATTATAATACATTTCGGAAAAAATTGCTATCTGTTCCTTATCAGAATTTGTTTTGTATTTTATATCGTTGATTTTATAGTCTGTCATCTCAATTGTACGAGCAGTATTTTTTTGAAACACAAAGTTTTCCAACTGATTTTCGAAGCGTTTATCAACAACTGCCGTATTTTTTAGATTTACTTCGCCAATAGCAGCAATTTCTTCATCTGCATTCTCTACAATATGCAGACTGTCAACAAACCAGGCATTACCCAATGCGTCTTCATTTTTCTGATAAAGTAATTTTCCTTTATTATTACGGTCGGGAAAAATTATATATTTCGCATTTAACATGCTTAACACATTTATATTCACCGTATTAAGATATTTCTCAATTATATCCTGATAACGGCGAAGTTTCGCTCCGTGGTATCCTCCGATTGATTTATGATAATACGAAGTGCTTGCATCATTGAATGTGGATACAGACAGGTTTATTACGCGATAATTCGGGTCAGAATCGCTTAAAATCTGTTTATCGATGTCTGTTGCCTCCCAAGCCGTTTTAGTGGCAGATTTAGGCAAAAAATCGCTATTATTAAGGTAACGTTTGTCAACATTTGCCAAGTCGAATAAAGTAAGAGCGGCAATCGCAGCAATCAGTAATGATTTCTTTATTTTTTTTGTTGCGTACAGCCACAACAAGCCCGATCCGATTAAAATAATAATAATTGTGCGCCAAGCATCGCTTCGGAAAATTGAAATTCGGACATTTTCCAAGTCATTGACAATACTCAAAATCATTGTATTTGAGAGATTTTGAGATTCTAAAGCATCAAAATCCTGTTGAGAAGAGAAGCCAAAAAACAGTTTAGGCAAAAGAATAAACAGGAAAGTTAATCCAGCTGTAAGTCCCAAACTTATAAGAAATTTATCTTTTTTTTCTATTATAATTCGCTGATTTTCAATGATTTTACATAATGACAATATGGCAAAGACAGGAATTGTCAGTTCGGCAACAACCAGAATAGACGAAACCGCTCGAAATTTATTATACATTGGTAAATAATCAAGAAATAAATTTGTGAACCACATAAAATTATGCCCCCAGGCAAGCAAAATAGAAAAAATCGTTCCTGCAAGCAAAGCCCATTTTAAATATCCTTTTACAATAAACAGTCCAAAAATAAACAAAAACAAAATGAAAGCGCCAACATATACTGGTCCAGATGTACTTGGCTGGTTTCCCCAATAACTTCCCTGTCCAGCAATATAATTACGTATGTTGGGAGTTGTAACTTTATTTAATGCCGATTTATTTTTATTGTTGTCGCGCTGCCATTCTCCGTTTCGCATTGTGTAGCCTATCGGTTCGGATGCTCCGCCTTTGGTATTGGGTATTAGCAAAGTAAACGTTTCGCCAATTCCATAACTCCACTGAGTAACATAATCACGGTCAAGTCCGCTTGTTTTATTTCCAAGATTATCGGTCAATTCCGATTTTCCGCGAATAGTCTGCTCCGAATGTTTTGCCGACAAGATAAAATTAGTAGAATTTATTCCAACACTGATTAAGCCGGCAACAAGCAAAACAGCGCTCGCTTTAATAAATTTTCGAATTTGATTTTTTCGTATGTCATTAATAAGCCTGCAAATCAAAAAGACTCCGACAAACATTAAAAAGTAATAGGTCATTTGAACATGATTCGAAACTAACTGTAAAGACAAAAACAAAGCGGTAACCATTCCTCCAATTAAGAATTTTCCACGATAAGTCCAAATAATTCCTGCCAAAGTCGGTGGAATCAGTTCCAGCACCAAAACCTTCCAAATATGTCCAGCTTCGATAATAATTAAAAAGTACGAAGAAAAAGCATAAGCAATTGCGCCAACAATCGCCAGCCATGGATTGATTCGTAATGCCAGCAGAAGAATAAACAATCCAAGCATGCAAGCAAACAGATAACATGCAGGCGCAGGCAACCAGCCTTCAAAAGCGCGGCGCAGTTCTTTCAAAACAGGCGCTACTTTATAACTCGGAGTCACTTGATAAGTAGGCATTCCCGAAAACATTTTAGAACTCCACAAACTTCGCTCTCCATTATTTTGTTTTAAATGTTCGCCAAGGTCGTTAGCCATTCCTGCGCCAGTCCTAATATCATGCTGGAACAATGTTTTTCCTTCAAAAACGGCGGGAGTGAAATAGCCTATCGAAACGATTAAAAATATTACAATAGCCGTTATGTGCGGCACAAACTGTTTTAATTTTGTCTTCATTTTATTTTTTATTTATTTTCAGCAAAAGTAATAATTTTGTTCTAATGTTCAACTATTTTAAGTGTTTTTTTATAATTTTCTTTTCGGGTTTCGATTAAGAAAATGTTTGAGGCGTCATTTGTTGCGGTGTGGTCGGAAAAAAAATAGCACGCATGTGGTAATAATTAAGAGAAAAATAATGGGTAATATTTTAATAGAAAAATGATAAATAAAAAATTTTCGTCAGGATTTGCTGCTCGGTAGAAACACGAAACATCCATATATACCACGCGCGAGTTGCCGACAGTGTTTCATATCATCGGCAGTGCCTCGCGCGAAATGCCAAGTGCGATTCTTTTTCTACTAATATTTTGTCCCTGACGGGACAACAAGCAGCATCAAATCTAACAGGTTTTGGAAACGTGTTAGGTTTAAAATGTCTGTTTATTAATTTTTTGTATCTGGAAATTTCCTGACTTGAAACACCGTCGGCAACTCGCGCGAAATGCCAAGTGCGATTCTTTTTCTACTAATATTTTGTCCCTGACGGGACAACAAGCAGCATCAAACCTAACAGGTTTTGGAAACGTGTTAGGTTTAAAATGTCTGTTTATTAATTTTTAATTGCACATTTTTACGCCGAGCAAAGAGTATAATTCAGCAAAACGAACATATCAAATTAAATAGTCAATTTTTTCTTAATCCAATTTTTTGTTTTCAAAAAATTCCAATATGTTTTTTGCCAGCCGTTCTCCTACAACTTCGCATAATTCGTCAACTGTCGCTGCTTTTATTTTCGATAATGCATTAAATTTCAACAATAATTTTTGCGCCGTCTTCTCTCCTACTCCTTGAATATCTGTTAATTTGGTATTAATCATCGCTTTGCTGCGTTTTTTTCTGTGAAATTCAATAGCAAAACGATGTACTTCGTCCTGAATTGCAACCAATAATCTGAAATGCGGTTCGGTCGGCTTTATTCCTACTCTCGCAGGAGGAAATCCAAACAAAAGTTCATTCGTTTTGTGTCGTTTATTTTTTGCCAATCCTGCAACAGGAATTTTTAAGCCTAATTCATCCTCAACAACTTTTCTCACTATTTCCATTTGTCCTCTGCCTCCATCTGTAATTATCAAATCGGGCAATTCGGCATTCTCATTAATAAGCCGCGAATATCTACGCAAAACAACTTCATGCATCGAAGCATAATCGTCAGCGCCGACAACTGTTTTTATATTGTATTTTCGGTAATCTTTTTTGCTTGGTTTTCCGTTTTTGAAAACGACACAGGACGCAACAGAATTTGTACCCTGTATATTGGAATTATCAAAACATTCGATATGGCGAGGCAATACATCTAATTTCAATTCGTTTTGTAATTTTAAAAGGATATTATTAGTATATTTATCAGGATCAACAATTTTCATTTGTTTTAATCGGTCAAACTGATATGTTTTCAGATTTCGAAATGACAGTTTAAGTAATGTCAATTTGTCGCCGCGATGAGGAACAGTAAAAAGATGATTCGAGATTTCCTGATCGGGTAAAAACGGAACAATTATTTCAGAAGACAATTCGCCTAATCTGTCAAGCATTTCAGCAATTACATAACTTAATAATGATACTTTCGTATCTTCGACGCCAAGATTAAGTTCAAATGTTTGCGACTGAACGATTATACCTTTTACAATTCGCATAAAATTAGCAAACCCAATTTCTCCTTCTATCAAAACAGTAATAACATCTACAGCCTGAATATCAGAATTAACAACGACAGATTTAGATTGATATGTTTCTAATTTATTATATTTTTCTTTCAACGACTGCGCATCTTCGAAGCGATATTCTTTGACGGCACGATTCATTTCATCCTGTATATACTGCATTACATGTTGAGTATTGCCATTCAATATTAACAGCACTTGCTCGATTTGCAAATTATATTCGGCTTCTGTTTGCTTTCCTGTGCAAGGGGCTTTGCAATTACCAATATGATATTCGAGGCAAGGTTTATATTTTTTGCGAGCGACTGCCGATTGAGAAAGGCTTAAATTACAAGTTCGTAATGTATATAATCGTTTAATCATATCAAGCAAAAATCGCATTGTTGAGACATAGGAATATGGACCAAAATATTTAGAGCCATCCTTTGGCGTTTTGCGAACGACAAGCAAGCGCGGAAAGTTTTCTTTTTTCACACAAATCCACGGATAAGTTTTATCATCGCGCAATAAAATATTGTATTTGGGCAGATATTTTTTAATCAAAACATTTTCCAAAAGAAAAGCATCCGCTTCGGTTGCTACAACAATATATTTTATATCGACAATCTTAGCAACCATAACCTCTAACTTGGCATTATCGCTTATCCGCGAGAAATACGACGACACTCTGTTTCGCAAGTCTTTTGCTTTTCCCACATAAATTATCTTATTTTCTGAATTAAAAAACTGATAAACACCCGGAGAATGCGGCAAAAGAGAAAGTTTTTGTTTTATTTTGTCATTTTTTTTCACACCTTTTTATATATTACAATTTAAATTGTTCCACGTGGAACACAAAATTGAGAATTGGCACAAATGTTCCACATGGAACATTTTTTACCTCCCCAACAAAACAAGTAAAACAGAAATATCCGCAGGTGAAACGCCGGGAATCCTTGATGCCTGCCCTATTGTTTCGGGCTTAATCTTTTTCAATTTCTGTTGTGCCTCAATAGTTATACTTGCTCTCGAATAATCAAAATTATTCGGAATTTTCACTTTGTCTAATCTGTTCATTTTTTCGACAAGAAGTTGTTCGCGTTCAATATATCCCGAATATTTCATGGTTATTTCAGTTTCTTCCACAACTTCCGATGTTAGGTTCTCAATATTATTAATCTGTTCGCCAATACCAGATATTGATAAAATGTCGTTTATAGAAACTTCGGGACGTGCAATAATATCTGAAAGTTTCTTTTTTTGATTAATTAATGCAGAGCCAACAGATTCCAAATATGAATTTATTTCGGCAGGGGAAACAGAAATATCATTAATAAGCGATATAAGTTCGTTTATTGCTTTTTGCTTCATCACAACATTATCATGGCGATACGCCGATGCCAAACCAATTTTATACGACAATTCGGTAAGACGTTCATCCGCATTATCCTGACGCAATAAAATTCGATATTCTGAACGACTCGTAAACATTCTATATGGTTCATCAACGCCTTTCGAAACCAAATCATCAATCAAAACGCCAATATACGCCTGACTTCGGGAGAGTATAAATTTCTCGTTATGCTGCAATTTTAGATGCGCATTTATTCCTGCCATCAAACCTTGTGCGGCGGCTTCTTCATATCCTGTCGTTCCATTTATCTGTCCCGCAAAAAACAAATTCTCAATTAATTTCGTTTCCAAGGTATGATAAAGTTGTGTGGGCGAAAAATAGTCGTATTCGATTGCATATCCGGGACGGAAAATTCTAAGATTCTCAAATCCTTCAACTTTTCGCAGCGCTTCATACTGAACATTTAAAGGCAAAGAGGATGAAAAGCCGCTTAAATAATATTCATGCGTATCGAAGCCTTCGGGTTCTAAAAATAATTGATGTGAATCTTTATCTGAAAAAGTTTTGATTTTATCTTCGATGCTCGGACAATAGCGAGGTCCAATGCCTTTAATAATTCCTGTGAATAATGGAGATTCGTCAAAACCCGATTCCAAAATTTGATGAACTTCGGGCGATGTACGAATTATATAACAAGGCTTCTGTCGTTTTACAGGTTTAATTTCAGAAAGAAAAGAAAATTTAGAGGGATTTTCGTCTCCATATTGAATTGTCAATTTTTCAAAATTTACAGTTCTTCCATCAAAACGGGGCGGAGTTCCTGTTTTCATCCTTCCCGATTCAAATCCTAATTCAACAAGTTGTTCGGTAATTCCAACAGAAGGCATCTCTCCCATTCTGCCTCCGGCAAGTTGTGTGCGACCAACATGAATTTTGCCATTAAGGAAAGTTCCTGTGGTAAGAATTACAGCCTTTGCATAGAATTTAACGCCAAGCGCTGTTATCAAACCTTCAACTTTTCCATTTCTTATAATAAGGCTGACAACAAAATCCTGCCAAAATGAAAGGTTTGGATTTGCTTCCAACATTTTTCTCCACTCAATAGAAAAAAGAGTTCTGTCGCATTGAGCGCGAGGACTCCACATTGCAGGACCTTTCGATCGATTGAGCATACGAAATTGAATAGCCGTTTTGTCGGTAACAATTCCTGTACAACCGCCAAGCGCATCAATTTCGCGAACAATTTGTCCTTTTGCAACTCCGCCAACAGCCGGATTGCATGACATCGATGCAAACTTTGTCATGTCCATCGAAAGCAAAAGTGTCTGCGAACCCATCTTTGCTGCTGCTGCTGCTGCTTCGCATCCGGCATGTCCTCCGCCAACAACAATTATATCAAACGTATAAAGCATTTAATTGGTCATTTTTTTAAGATAAATATTTTCTTTTGAGCGCATTAGAGCGATTTCAGATTTTGTAGAATCACCATACGAACAGAGGTGAAGAACGCCATGTATCATCACTCTACGTAATTCGTCTTCAAATAATTGCTTATATTCAACCGAATTTGCACGAACAGCGTCGATGCTGATAAAAATATCGCCCGAAATTGTATCATTCTCGCAAAAATCAAATGTAATAACATCGGTAAAATAATCGTGATTCAAATATTTTTTATTCATGTCGAGGAGATAACTGTCTGAACAAAAAATAAAATTAATGTCGCCAATATTTTTATTTTCGCTTGCGACAGCAATGGTCAGCCATTGGCGTATTTTACGCTTGTTCTTTAAATCGAAATAAATATCTTCGGTGAAAAATCTTATCATTTTATAGTCGTTTTCAAAAATTAAAATTGAATACGTGCATATTTATTTTTTTGCCAGCCAAAGTTGAGGATTAAGAAAAGTGTATTCTTTGCATAATTCAAAATGCAATTGAGGACCGTCTTCGTCGTTACGTGCGGCAACGCGTCCAAGCACAGTTCCCGTTTTCACTGCTGCGCCATTTTTTACGTTAACACTTCCAAGTTTGCAATATATAGTCAAATATTCGCCATGTCTTACGATTACGCACATATTCATCCCTGCTACCGGCAATACGCCCACGACAACGCCATCAAAAGTCGCCAAAACGTTTTCGCCCACAACAGTAGAAATATCAATACCTTTACTCTCAATTTTGATATTTTTATAAACAGGATGAAAACGAGTTCCAAAAGATCCTGTAATTTTGCCTTGACTGACAGGCCAGGGCAAACGTCCGCGATTTGCTACAAAATCGGCAGAAAGTTTAACATTCACAGGTAATTTGGAAAATCCTGTCGATTTATCTTTTGCTATTTCTTTTTTCAAAAGTTCTTCAATCTTTTTATTCAAATTCGCCAATTCCGTATTTTTACGCTGCAATTGTTTTTTCAATTTTGCTTCTTCGTTTTTCAGTTTGTTCAATATTCTTTTTGCGGCAGCTTCATCTTGCGCCAGACGTTCTATTTCCTGTTTCCGTTCTGATTTATAATTATTTAATTCCTGCATTTTATCTGACAATAATGCAATTTCCTTTGCCAACTGTTGATTTGTTTGTTCAATTTTTCTCGCCTGAATAACAACAACATCTGCATAAGACTGTAAATATTTTAATCGCCGATACGCCTGACTAAAATCTTCGCTCGCAAAAACGTACATCAACCAAGTCGCTTTTTTACGGTTAGTGTAAATATTCACAACCAGTTCGGAATACGCCTCTTTAAGTCGATTAATTTGGAATTTGATGTCGTTTATTTTTTTATTTTTTTTCTCAATTTCGCTTTCGGTAATTGCAATTTGTATGTCGGTATCATTAATCAATTTTTTACGTTGCTCGATACGGCTATGGAGCAATGCCGCCTGAGTCGATTCCGACTGTTTTGCTTTGGTTTTTGCACTGAGTTGTTTCGTAAGTTTTTCTATTTCTTTTTCGGTATCCGCTTTGCTTTTTTTAAGTTTTTCTTCCGCCGACTGTGAAAACAAAACAACAGATGCAAATAAAAAAGCAATTGTTAAAATATGTTTCAAAATGTATTTCATTTTTTCGTCTCCTGCTGTATTTTCTTACATTTTTCAATTTTCATACGAATATTATCCGCATTTACTGCATCTTTCTTCGAGAGAGAGTCTTCCCAATAAAGGATTGCAGTATTATATTCTTTCAATTCAAAAAGCACATCGCCATAATGATCCAATATAACGGCGCTTTCTCTGCCTCCGAGTGTCATTGCTTTGCGAAAAATCGGTTGTGCTTCGCTATCACGTCCGAGTTTATGCAAAATCCATGCATAAGTATCAAGGAATGTAGCATTGTCGGGTTCTGCATTAATGGTTTTTTCTGACATTTCAAGCGCTCGTTTCAAATTTTTATTGTCTTCGCTCAAATAATACGCATAATTATTAAGCACACTGATATTCGCCGTATCTGTTTCCAAAACTTTCTCGTAAGTTTTATACGCCGATTTTTTATTCCCGACAGCATGGTACAAGTCGCCAAGAAAGGCTAACATATCTTTGCGATTTTTTATGTTCTTTCCTGTTTTCAATGCGGATTCTACAAGTGAAATCGCTTCGGTAAAGCGTTGTAATTCATACAGTATCGAAGCCTTTTGTAACAAAAGTTCATATTTTTCGTGCGAATAAACCATTGTCGTATCAATAGCAGATAAAACGCCCTGTAAATCGCGTGCACGATACAGCAAAGCAATTTTCATATTCCACGCATAAACGTTTTTTTCGTTTTGCTGCAATTCTTTTTCGATAATATCCATTGCTTGCGCTTGTCGTTCGGTTTGCGAAAGAAATGAGACGTAGAAGTGTTTAAAATCCCATTCATCGCTATAATTTTCAGCAAGTAAACCAAACATTTTTTCTATATTGTCGCGATAGCGAATTTGTTGCCAAAACTGAAGCACAGGAATAAAATATTCAATTTTATCAGATAAAGAAACAGATTTATTCACTGCAATTTTAAAAATAACATCAAAAAATTTATCGTATTCGTACCTGTTTTGATAAATTCCAGCCAAAGCAAACAAAGGCGCAGCATAGGTTTCGTCAAGAGCGTGAGAACGTTCCAAATATTGAAGCGCAAGAGAATCGTTTCCGTCTCTGCCAAAAACTTCGGCAAGCAAAAGATTGGCTTGAGGATTTTCAGTGTCGCGTTCAAAATATCGCAACGCCTCAACCAAGGCAGCAGAATTATTATTTGTTGCATAATAAATTTGTTGTTTTGCAAATATTATCCTTTCGTCCAAATCCGAAATTTTTTGCAGTGAATCGTATATCGCCAATGCTTTATCGAACTGATTTTGACGAAAATACAAAGATGCAAGACTGTAAAAAATATCTTCATCCTTATTTCCAAACTGTGCAAGATACTGATATGTTTTTATTGATAAGTCTATGTTTCCCAACATATCGCTCATTTGCGCCAAATGCCAGCCATACCAAAAATTTGCAGAATCCAGATTAAACGCCTTTTGACTTGCTTTCAACGCATCACGCGCATAACCTTCCTTCAACAAAACATTCGACAGCAAATAATAGCACGCAGAACAGGCAGAATCAATAGAAATTGATCTCAACAAAGAGCGATGCGCCTCAAATATATTGCCTTGATAATAGTTTCGCGATGCATCTATCAAATAATATTTGCTTGCTACATCATCGGGAACGTTGCTGTTTCGTGACGATTTTTGTAAGGATGAACAACCAAAAATCAGCAAAGCAATAAATAGCGTTTTAACAGAAATAGCTACTGTTGCACCATATCTTTTAATTATATTTTGAAATATTTTTATCAATTTTTGTTTATTTTTTTAATGTAAAATTTATTATCACTTTTTACCTGTTGAGCCAAATCCGCCGTCGCCTCGTTCCGATTGTGATAAATCGGTGGCACTCTCCCACTCTATTCGCTCAAATTTACAAATAACCATTTGGGCTATTCGTTCTCCCGGATTTAAAACAAATTCATCATTCGACAAATTTATAAGTATCACTCCTATTTCGCCTCGGTAATCAGGATCGATTGTGCCGGGCGTATTTACCAACGATATTCCGTGCCTGATTGCCAATCCGCTGCGCGGACGAACTTGCGCTTCGTAACCATCAGGAAGTTCGATAAACAAACCTGTCGGAATAAGTTTGCGTTCCAATGGTTTCATAATCGCAGCCTCGCTGATATTCGCACGCAAATCAAGCCCTGCCGACTGCGAAGTCGCATATTGAGGAAGATCAAATGCCGATTTATTTACTATTTTTACTTTCATCAATTTAAAATTTGTGCAAATTTACACATTTTAATAAGAATATCAATCAATTAAATCGAAGATATAATAATATTCGCAAAATTAATGAATTTTTTAACAATTGTTTTCTCAATCAAGTCTTTTTTCTGTAAATAATTCTTTATCATTCGTCAAAAATTGTTTTAATCCAAACCGCCAATTGAATGTTATACTTCATGCTGTATAATTATTAATTGACCATTGATAACGTAAGGGGAACGTCCTGACAGCAAACAACTCAACAAACAAAAAATCAAGCAATTATCACAACCGCTCGGCATAAAGTTCGACAACGTGCTTCACTTCTACCCTGTCGCCATTTTGCGAAAGCATATCCATAAGTTGCAGCATACATGCAGGACATGCAGTCGCTACAATATCAGGCTGCACCGAAACAATATTGTTGCGTTTACGCTGTCCTATTCGGTTTGCCAATTCGTGCTGTGTCAAGGTGAAACTGCCTCCGCTGCCGCAACATCTGTCGGCTTCGGGCATTTCTACAAATTCAAGCCCCGACAGATTGTTCAGTATTTTGCGCGGTTGAGTAAATATTCCCAATGTTTT
>JAISYZ010000143.1 GCA_031269545.1 Prevotellaceae bacterium | reverse complement strand
GTTCTGCCGGATTTAGCAACTTGCGAACCGTAAAATTTGTTCCGCAACCGTAACATTTATATCGCTGTTTGCCCCGAAATTGTCCATTTTTTTTCGTGTTTTTGCAACCGCAATAAATGTAAATTTTTTAATCATAACCGTTTTTGACAACAAATTTATATAAATCAATTAGTTATATGCTTTTTAGCATCACTTTTGTCTATTATACCTCTTTTTCGTAATAATTTTATTCGACAGGAATATCTTTGTTTACGTTTTTGCTTCCTGCTAATGCGTAGAACAGCAAATATGCAAGTCCTGCAAGCGGCAGCAAATATGAAATCATATAATTTTTTCCTGTAATATCAACTATTCCATTTTGAAGCAATGGCAATATTCCTCCACCGACAACCATCATCATAAAAATACCTGAAGCAGTGGTTACATATTTTCCCAAACCTTCAACTGCTAAATTGAAAATACCGCCCCACATTACCGATGTGCAAAGTCCAACAAGCACAATGAACAGTGCATTTATGGGAACTTGTTGCCATGCAAATGCATCGCCTGTGAATACGGGCATTGAAACAGGTATAGATGATGGTGCAATTATTGCCGCCAATACCAAGACTATGGCAATGCCTGATGTAAATGTTAATAAAACTTTACTCGACACTTTGCGTGCAATTCCTGCACCTGCCAAGCGTCCTACCAGCATTAAAAACCAATAAGTTCCAGCAACTGTTCCTGCTGCTACCGGCGAGATTTTTTTTGCTAAAAAGGAAAAATCTGCGGTTTCTAAAAAGAATTTCATTGTTCCCGGTATCCCTACTTCAACGCCTACATATATAAATATGCCTATTGCGCCCAAAACAAAGTGACGGAACGACCAAGCGCTGTAAGGAGATGATTTATCAACTGTGGTTTTGTCAATTGCAGGTTCAGGTATGTTAACAAAGTAAAGAACAACTCCCACAACCGCAAAAATACCCATGGCAATAAATAAAACAGGATTTACATCCGAAAAGGCAGTTTTTTTGGTAACTTCGCCAATCAAAGCACCTACAAGTATTGGAGCAAGTGTTCCAAGTAACGAATTGCAGGCTCCGCCCGTTTGAAGCAGCGCTCCGCCTTTTTTTCCTCCTCCGCCAATTTCGTTCAACATAGGATTAACAACCGTATTAAGCATACATACGCAAATACCTGCAATAAATGCGCCTGCAAGATAAATTGCAAATCCTAAATTACCTGTGTCAATACTCGAAAAGAATTGAATCCCTATTCCTGCAAATCCTATTACAATAGCAAAAAGAGCGGTTTTCTTATAACCTAATCGAGTCAACAGTTTCCCTGCTGGAATACCCATTACCAGATAGGCGGCAAAATTCATAAGGTTTCCCAACATTCCCAGAAAGTTTGAACCTTCGTATTGATTTTTCCAAATAGTACCTGCCGGAGCAGCCAAATTTGTTACAAAACCAATCATCCCAAAAAGGGCAATCATCATAACGATGGCAACGATGTTGCCGTTTTGTTTTTTTTGTGTCATAAATTTTTATTTTTTTATATTATACATATTATGTTGCTGTTTTTGTTATATTTACGGCTATAATGTTTTTGAAAAAACTGTTTTACTTAACGCAAATATATAAAATTTATATTTAAACGGCTTTTTATTTTGAATAATTTTTTTTAAAAATATTTGATTACAGGTTGCTAATTCTAAATTAAAACGTAATTTTGCAGGATATTTCAATCAAACACATCAAATATAAAATATGTTAAAAGTCATAAAGATAAAAAAAGGGTTGAATATCAAGTTGAAAGGTGAGCCGGAAAAAATATTCGGGGCAACGGAGAAGCCTGCAAAATACGCACTCAAACCTGCCGATTTTATTGGTATTACACCCAAATTAGTTGTTCAGGAAGGCGATAAGGTGAAAGTCGGGAGTCCATTGTTTTTGGATAAAAACAAACCCGAAATAAAATTTGTTTCTCCTGTCAGCGGTACAGTTTCGGCTATCAATCGCGGTGAAAAACGCAAATTGCTTAGCATTGTTGTTACTTCAGATGCAGTCGATGATTATATTAAACATGAGGTTGGCGATTTAGAAAACATGACTCGCGAACAAATAATTAATGTAATTCTCGAAAGCGGGGCATTTCCATTTTTTATTCAACGTCCGTATGGAATAATTGCAAATCCTAATGATATTCCAAAGGCTGTTTTTGTTTCATGTTTCGATTCATCTCCGCTTGCTGTCGATTACGATTTTGCAATGCAGTACGATGCTGAATACCTGAAAAAAGGTGTAAGAGTTTTGAGCAAACTCACAAATGGAAATGTAAATCTTGGCATATCTAAAAAAATGTTGAAAAGCACAATATTCAACACCGAATTTTTAGATGCAAAAAATGTTGTGATTACAGCATTTGCAGGAAAACATCCCTGCGGAAATGCAGGAGTGCAGATTAACCATGTAAATCCCATAAACAAAGGAGATGTAGTATGGACAGTCAAACTGCAACATGTTGTAATGTTAGGAAAATTATTTGAAAAAGGCATTTACGATGCAAATAAAGTCGTTGTACTGGCAGGTTCGAGAGTAGAACGTCCCTGTTATTTTCGACTGCTTGCAGGTGCGACTGTGTCAATATTTTCAAATCAGATAAAAACAGAAAACGAAAAAGGAAATCGCATAATAAGCGGAAACGTGCTTTCAGGCTCTCAAATTTCGGAAGACGGCTATCTCGGATTCTATGATGATCAAATATGCGTTATTCCCGAAGGAAATTACAACGAACTTTTCGGTTGGGCAAAACCTCTGCGTATGAAAAAATTCAGCATGTCGCGATCATATTTTTCGTGGATTATGCCTAATAAAAAATACGATTTGGATACCAATTATAACGGAAGCGTGCGGGCATTTGTGATGAACGGACAATACGAAAAAGTGTTGCCAATGAATATTTATCCCGTATTCCTTTTGAAAGCAATTCTCGCAAACGACATAGATAAAATGGAACAACTCGGTATTTACGAAGTGATTGAAGAAGATTTGGCTCTGTGCGAATTTGTCTGTACTTCCAAAATAGATGTGCAGAAAATACTTCGCGATGGAATTGATTTAATGATAAAAGAAATGCAGAGTTAAGGAGGAATTATTATGGGATTAAAGGAAATATTTGAAAAAATAAAACCAACTTTCTCGAAAGGCGGGAAATTGGGAATGTTCGCTTCAACATTCGAAGCATTCGAATCGTTTGTATTTGTACCAAATACGGTTGCAAAAGCCAAAGGTTCGCACATTCATGACAGCATCGATTTGAAGCGCACAATGAGCATAGTAATAATGGCATTGATGCCTGCAATGATTTTCGGAATGTGGAATACAGGCTATCAGCACTTTTTATCTGTTGGCGAAGAGGTCAGTTTTGTTGACACGTTTTTTTACGGATTTTTGAAAGTGTTGCCGTTGATAATAGTATCGTATGTTGTTGGCTTGTCAATAGAATTTGCATCCGCACAAATTCGCGGACATGAAGTAAACGAAGGATATTTGGTAACGGGTATGATTATACCCTTGATTATGCCTGTCGATATTCCTTTGTGGATACTTGCTTTGTCAATTATATTTGCAGTAATCATAGGCAAAGAAATATTCGGCGGTACAGGAATGAATATCTGGAATCCTGCGCTTTTGGCTCGTGCTTTTGTGTTTTTTGCCTATCCATCGAAAATATCGGGCGATAAAATCTGGATAGCAGGACTCGAAAATGCGCAAAATGTAGTTGACGGATTTTCGGGAGCGACGCCGCTTTCGTATGCTGCAGCAAACGAAATTGATAAACTTCCCGATACTGTGGACATGTTTTTGGGAATTATCCCCGGCTGCGTGGGCGAAACATCAACTGTTGCAATTTTGCTTGGTGCCGCTATTTTGATTTTCACAGGTATTGCAAGCTGGAAAATAATGGTATCAACAGTAGCAGGAGCATTATTTGCAGGCTTTTTGGCAAATATGTTTGGAGGATCGCCGTATTTGGAATTGCCGGCTTGGCAACATCTGATAATGGGCGGATTTGCTTTTGGCGCAGTGTTTATGGCTACCGATCCGGTAACATCTTCGCAAACCCAAGCAGGCAAATGGATTTACGGGTTTTTAATAGGCGTTGTTGCTATTATCATTCGACTGTTTAATCCGGGCTTCCCCGAAGGCATGATGATGGCAATTCTTTTGATGAATACTTTTGCTCCGCTTATCGATCATTGTGTGGTACAGTCCAATGTCAAAAAGCGATTGAAAAGAAAATCGGCGCTCTGAAAAATTTTATGATAATTATAAAAAAATGAAAGATGGAAAATAATTCAGATATAAAAAAACGCAAGAAAATTAATATCAATGGCAGCGCTTATACTGTTATATATTCAGTAGTTATTGTAGTTGTAGTTGCCGTATTGCTCACAATCGCTTCTACCGCTCTTAAACCGGCGCAAAAATTAAATCAGGAAATCGAGAAAAAAGAAAATATACTGAAAACTGTCGGTAAGGTAGATAAGGAAAAAGCAAAAGACAATAAAGCGAGATATATTACCGAAGAATATAAAAAATATATTACCGAAAGTTTTGCCGTAGATATTAATGGAAATATTTTGGATATTACAGATAGCATTGTATTTACGCTTGAACTTAAACGTGAACTCGCCAAACCCGAAGCAGAAAGATGTTTACCTGTATTCATTTGCAAGGATGGCGAAAAGTTACGTTATGTTCTTCAGTTGCACGGCAAAGGACTTTGGGGACAGATATGGGGATATATTGCTTTTGAAAACGACATGAATACCATAGCAGGCGTTGTATTTGATCACGAAAGCGAAACTCCGGGACTTGGAGCAGAAATTACGCTTGACGTTTTTCAAAAACAGTTTGAAGGTAAACAAATCGACGAAGAAACTTCGTTGCCTATAATCATACAAAAACCAGGAGGCTCATTGAACAGTCATACCGTAGATGGCATTTCGGGAGGAACAATCACAAGTCGGGGAGTACAGCAAATGTTTGCCGATAATCTGAAACTGTATAAAGGATTTATCGACAGGATGAAATCCGAAAACAAAAATAATTCTATTGAAACAAACGATAAAAATCAAGAACTATGAGCTCAAACAACGGATTAAAAGTATTTACAACGCCTTTCAACAGCGGCAATCCTGTAACCGTACTGGTTTTAGGTATATGTTCGGCGCTGGCTGTTACCGTTAAACTTCAGCCTGCTTTTGTCATGGCAATATCGGTAACGATTGTAACAGGCTTCTCAAATTTGATAATTTCTTTTTTACGAAATACAATTCCCAACAGCATTCGTATAATTGTGCAGTTGCTTGTCATAGCGACTTTGGTAATTTTGGTAAACGAAGTTCTCAAAGCATACGTTTACGATGTAAGCAAACAACTTTCCGTATATGTCGGACTTATCATCACAAACTGCATATTGATGGGACGCCTCGAAGCATTTGCGCTTGCTAATAAACCAATACCATCATTTGTCGATGGCATTGCAAACGGAATGGGTTACGGAATTATTTTGATAATTGTAGCATTTTTCCGCGAACTTTTAGGTTCGGGAACTTTGTTTGGAATAACAATAATACCTGAAAACTGGTATGTTGCCAATGGCGGATTTTATTTAAACAACGGTTTGATAATTTTACCGCCGATGGCGCTTATAATTGTAGGCTGCATAATTTGGGTACATCGCAGTATTAATAAAGATTTACAAGAAAAATAATTTGATTTATGGAAAATTTTATAAATATATTTGTACAGTCAATTTTTATTGATAACATGATTTTCGCATACTTTCTGGGTATGTGTTCATATCTGGCAGTATCAAAAAGCGTGAAAACAGCCAACGGACTTGGCATTGCAGTTACTTTTGTATTGCTTATTACAGTACCTGTAAATTATCTTCTCAACGAATATGTACTCAGCGAAGGCGCTTTGGCATGGGCAAGCGAATCGCTCGGCGGAATTGATTTGAGTTTTCTCAGTTTCATCGTTTTCATTGCAGTGATTGCATGGATAGTTCAAGTAGTTGAAATGGTTGTCGAAAAGTTCGCTCCTGCATTATACAATCAACTCGGAATTTTTCTTCCGCTGATAGCAGTAAACTGCGCAATAATGGGAGCATCTCTGTTTATGCAACAGCGCGTAGGCGATGTTTATCACAGTTTCAGCGATGTGTTGTCGTTCGGTTTAGGTTCGGGAATTGGCTGGTGGCTTGCGATAGTTGGCATTGCAGCAATTCGCGAAAAAATGAAATACTCTAATGTTCCAAAACCTTTGCAAGGATTAGGAATTTCGTTTATGGTAACAGGATTAATGGCGATTGCTTTCATGAGCTTTATGGGAATAAAATTAGTAAATTAAAAAATAATTATGGATATAAAATTAATTTTAACGGCAATTGCAGTTGTACTTGCGATAATACTCGTTTTAGTATCACTTCTGTTATATGTAAAGAAAAAAATTTCGCCATCGACATTACTTACGATAAATATCAACGATGGGAAAAAAGAATTGACAGTCAGTCCAGGTTCTACGCTTTTGTCAACGCTCTCGAACGAGAAAATATTTTTACCTTCGGCTTGCGGCGGAGGCGGCAGTTGCGGAATGTGTAAATGTCAGGTCATAGACGGAGGCGGTTCGATTCTGCCTACCGAAACAGGATTTTTTACACGAAAACAACAAATGACGAATTGGCGTCTGGGCTGTCAGGTAAAAGTTCGCGACAATCTTAAAATTAAAATTCCCGAATTTGTACTGGGAATAAAAAAATGGGAATGTGAAGTCGTTTCAAACAGAAACGTAGCAACATATATCAAGGAATTTGTAGTAAAACTTCCCGAAGGCGAGCATCTCAATTTCGTTTCGGGCGGATATATACAGATAGATGTTCCCAAATACGATATTAAATATTCGGATTTTGATATTGACGAAAGATTTCGCAGCGATTGGGACAAATTCAAAATGTGGGATTTAAATTATAAAAATACCGAACCTGTTGTACGCGCATACTCAATGGCAAATTATCCTGCCGAAGGCGACATTGTGATGCTTAACATACGCATAGCAACGCCTCCATTCGACAGAGCTGCGGGAGGATTTATGAAAGTGCCGCCAGGAATATGCTCGTCATACATCTTTTCGCTTAAACCCGGCGATAAAGTTATAGTTTCGGGTCCATTTGGCGAGTTTCATCCCATAATACATTCAAACCGTGAGATGCTTTATATCGGCGGAGGTGCAGGAATGGCGCCGCTTCGTTCACATATTTTGCATTTGTTGAAAACATTAAAAATAACCGATCGCAAAATAACTTACTGGTACGGAGCACGCTCGAAAAACGAAATTTTCTACGAAGAAGATTTTCGCGAACTGGAACGGGAATTTCCTAATTTTTCGTTCAACATTGCATTGAGCGCTCCGCTTCCCGAAGATAACTGGAACGGTTATACAGGTTTCATTCATGATGTGATTTATAATAATTATTTGAAAAATCATGCAGAACCCGAAGATATTGAATATTATATGTGCGGTCCGGGACCTATGGCATCTGCTGTAATTACGATGCTCGACGAACTTGGTGTACCGCGCGAAATGTTGATGTTCGATGATTTTGGTTCATAAATTGTTTGAATTTTTTAGTTAGAAATTTTAATGAACAAATGTCGCAAAATTAAACTTTGCGACATTTATTTTTTGTGGATTGCTGGATGTATAAAATAATGTCATTAACTATCCGTATTGGCTACGCCGAACTTTGCTTCGGTTGTAATGATGTATTAATGATTAAATCCTTGAATCGTAAATCATTAGACAACAATTTGATTTGTTTGCTTTGTGCGTCCTAAATTCAATTTTCTCTACTTTCTTAAAATCTTTTCCATCGTTTTTCCTTTCGCCAATTCATCGATCAACTTATCCAAATAGCGAATCTTTTGCATAAGCTTATCTTCGATTTCTTCTACACGAAACCCACAAACGACGCCTGTGATTTTTGAAGCATTAGGATTGAATTGTGGCGCCTGCGCAAAAAAAGTTTCAAAATCAATATTTTTGTCTATTTGTTGTTGCAATGTTTGTTGTTTATATCCTGTCAACCAACAAATGATGGCGTCAACATCTGTTTTTGAACGTCCCTTTTTCTCCGCTTTCTGAATATAAAACGGATAAACGCTTGCAAAAGATATTGTAAACATTTTTGGTTTTTCCATGATTTATTACAATTCGTAATGTTTGTTCGATACTTTAAAAAAATACATTTATAAATCAAGTATTTTTATTAAATATACTCTTCAACCGTTTTTCAAAATCTTTTTTAAACAATAGTATGGCATCAATATTCACGGCAAAATCGTGGTCGCTGATATTAAAATTTGTTATAAACTCGCCGGCTCTTTCGCGAACCATAACTGTAGGACGTATACTGTTGCCAATAGCATCTTGAGTTACAGCATTTCCGTAGAAATACCAGTTAGTTTCGATAGGTATATTTGTGTCATTCATGGATAAGTCGTTTTTCACTGTTTCGCATAAAAGACACATTAAATCTTCATTAAAACTGGTGACTTTTCCATATTCACCATCAACAGACATATCGGCATAACCATACCAAATATTCCTGCTTGCTCGCTTTCCATCATTTGAAGTGTATGTTTCATCAAACAGAACTTTCATTTTATTATTTTCCAAAATACCAATATCTTTCATAAAAATTTATTTAAAATTATCTTTAATTTTTCTTTTTTCATCTTAGGATGAATTATTTACGCCGCGAAGATACTCTTTTTTTCCGAATCAACGAACATGTTTTTTAACGAAACGACTTTACTCAATTCATTTTTCATATTCTGTTACTAACCTGTCAATCTCCTCTTCTCTGATTTGCGAAATGCTTTTATCCGTCTTTGCAATGCGTTTGATGATAGCGCGTTCAAAGAAATTCATTTTTTCAAACAGGAACTCGCCGCCTGCAAAACATTTGGATACAGCATGTTCGTATAATTCTTGCGGACAGGCGTTTGCCAATTCCTGTTGCTGTTTGACACTGTCCGGCTCCATTCCGCAAACAAATAACGCCAATCGTTTTTGCTTCAATGCTTCGATGTTTTCTTTGCAAAACCGTTGTATGGTTTTTGACGAACTTCCGGCATAGATGGACGTTCCTGTAATAAT
>JAISYZ010000226.1 GCA_031269545.1 Prevotellaceae bacterium | reverse complement strand
GAACTCGTCCCTGCATTTCCGGAATACGACTGTGCTATTCTAAAAGCGGAATTTTTCTATCCGCAACTTCGACATCGCCTGTCCGTGACCTCGACATTCCTGTTCGTGACCTCGACATTCCTGTTCGTGACCTCGACATTCCTGTCCGTGACCTCGACATTCCTGTTCGTGACTTCGACATCGCGGTTTAACTGGACGGATTTTGCTGTCGGGCAACGGAATCTTCAGGTCGCCGACAGCAATGTCCCAATCGACGACAGAAAGTTCGTTGTTAATGAGAGCAAATTCGAGTTCCAAAATGTAGATATTTCCCATCGTGGACAGGAATATTCTTGTCCACGACAGGAACATTGCGATAAAAAAAGACAACATCGCTGTCAGCAAAAAGAAGGTCGAGGTTGGCGACAGAAATTGTGGGGATAAGTTGTGTGAAAACGGTAAATAAAACAGATAATAGATAATTAATTAATGATGTATAACAGTATGATTTGATAAAATTAAAATATAATTGAGCTTAGCTCTTATTCTTCCACTTTTGAAATCTGGTAAATTTCACTCAAGAATAAGTCTGCGAAAGTTCACGTCTTCGGGCGTGGACTGTTTGTGCTTATTTGAGTGAAATGGTTTACCAGAGCCAAAAAGTGGAAATAAGCAATCAGCGAACAGTTTCACGCTTTTTTCGTGTGGTTGCAGTTACAGACGAATAATTCTAATAAAAATAAAAAAGAAAAGTAATGAAAAAGAATTTTAAACAGATGCAGCAGCACACAGAAGTAATGGAGACAGAGACCATTCAAAAAAAAACGGCGAAACCATATCAGAACTGGATTTCTGTTAAATTTTAGATATAGACTATGTATGTAAAACGAATCATAATCCTGTTGGCTGTTTGCTGTATGAACAGTATGAATTGCTTTTCACAGCATATATATCAGTTATTATACAGTAGAAGCGGTGAATGTCATGTAGAATATGACAACGGAATGTTTCAAAGCAAAAATTCCCAGAGGGCAGAATATGTTCACCATTATATGTTTGGTAGTAGAGCCGGATTAGCCTTAGATTTCGGGTTGAATTTTTATGATTTTTCAAATGCAAATATTTCTAAAAATACTGTAACCCGTTTTGAATTTGGCATTGGTCTTACCGGTTCTTATCAAATGAAATACAAGGGTTTTTTTAATGGAATAACTATTAGCGCTATTCCTGTTTTACTGTTCTCACCACAATTTGGTCCGGGAGTAAAACTTACAGCCGACACCAATATCAGCATGATTAATTTGGGCGTTTCATGGTATCCTTTCAAACAAAAAGTATTTATAGAAAGGACAGTCTATTATTTTGAGCCTGTTTTGCAGTTCAGAGCAGGTATTTTTCTTTCCAGTCTTTGGAAAGATTATTATTAATTAACATTATTAACAGTATATAATAACAATTTGATTAAAACGTACGAATATGAAATTTTTAATAGCATTAACATTTTTAATGACCATTATTTCTGTCAATATTTATGCACAGAAAGGAGTTCCAGTATCAGACGGAGTGAAAAAGCAAGCTGCTGATGCTATTCAACGCGCATACGAGAAAGCTACACGATCGGGAAGTCGTGACAGTGGTGGCACAGATATCGTTGATCCCAATGATGATAGTGGTATAATGGGAAGTTTTGAAGGACTCGGAGAAATGTTTTCAGAAGGATTTAGCAATGATGAAGATTCATGGATATCTCCTCGAAAAAAGATTAAAGATTCAAAAGAAGCAGTAAATAAAAAGTTTTTCAGTCAAAAACAATTTGAAAACAAACTGCAGCAAGATGCGGATAAACGTTCGATAATAGAAAAGTTCAAAAAATACACAGGTATTGCACCGTATCAAAGCAACCGGGGAAATGAGCATAGTAGTACAATGAATTATTTTCTGGATTTGAACAACTACACTGAATACAGCAAAGAGGAAAAGCAAGCAGTGGAGCATGCTCAAAGTGTGATTGATAATTGGGAAAAAATCTATCCGAAAAAGCTTGTAGATCTTTTTGAGAAATTATACTTGGATAAAATGCTATCCGTAAACGTAATTCTACATGTTTTTCGTTACGTGGACACATTCGTTGGGCAAACTAAATTTCATGACAAATTCGTGTTCCGTCAATATGGAGAACTCAAAAAACAGTTTGAGTCTATCATACATAATGGGAACATAGATCACAGTTCGCTTGAACAGTTGTTTAAAAAGAATAAAAGTGATATACATGATAAAGGTGCAAAACAATCATTAAATGAAATTATTAAATTGTCCAAATGAAAAATCTGAAAAGAGTAATAACAGTCTGCTGCATGATGTGTTTTTCATCATATTTACTGTTGTCGCAACGTATAGAGCCGGTAATATCCAATGACATTGTTACAAAAAAAATAGAAAAAGCAAGAAAAATCATAGTAAAAAGCAGCGCAAAAGATCTCCATAAAAATTTGCCGTCTGCAATAAATGAACTGAACGCAGCAATGAGTCAGGCTGTAGATTATCCACCGGTACATTATTATCTGGCTCACGCATACTGGACTGTCGGCAGGCTGGAGGAACGGTACGAAAACGAATTATCCTCAAATAGAAAATATGACAACACTGCACTTGTCAAATCTTTTTTCCATTTTCTACTTTATTTGTATTTTGACCCGCTTGCTTCAGATACAGATGAAACGCAGACTATGATCGAGAATATAGATTCGATTTACAAACTTCAAACAAAACAAGATTTTGGCAGAGATTATGAACTTATCAATTCTTTCTTCGCTAATAATCCGATATATGTATATGAGAATATGGGGTTGTTGTGCTATTCACTGGGAATAGAAGCTGATAAAAACAGAGACTGCTATAAAGCTATTTCATATTTTTCTTTATCCGGACTGTTTAAGTTACCCGACGAAAAAGCTCGCTATTCACAGGATAGATATAAAATATTAGCCGGAGCATTAGCCGCAGAAGAGAAATGGGACAAACACATTCGGAACAAGGAAATGAAGTTCAAAATAGCAACATGGAATAATACATTCGTTGATAACTTGTATTATTCTTATCTGTATCAAACGCCTGTGGTTGAAAATAGCTCCGGTTTGTATGGCGTTCAAATCATCTGGCTTGAAAACAGCAGATTTGCGCATTATTTTTCCATTGCTGCAAACCTGCGAAGCGCCGGTCAAAATAGCGGCGACGCGAAACCTGTCCCGATTGAAAATTCCCAAAAATTCTCTTCCATGTATTTTTCCGCCGGTTTAACCAAGAAAATATACAGACCGATTTTTGTCACCGCAGGTATTGGAATCGGACTTGTTTCAAGATCTTCAAACTATATGGCTCACAATCTTTCTTCCGAATCAGAGATGACAGATTATTATGCATGGTCTCTGTCGCCTGAATTTGGCATTACGTTATCCAATCCATTTCCGTTCCGACCAACTGAACCCAGTCCTTTTCAGTTATGTCTGACCGCCGGTATCAAATATGTATTCCCGTTTAAAAAATATGAAGGTCTGTCATATAAAAATTTTGTTTATTCATTGGGCGCAGGTTTAACACTTCCGGAGTCTTCCAAAAGATTTTACTTAATGTACAATATGGAATTTCCCCGTTCAAAAAACATTGGTTTTAAAGATGACGAAAATATGAAGGGAATAACTGTGGGTGCAAGTGATGGGGTCTATTTTTCATTGCGTATGAATAAGTTGTTTTTATCCGATAAGGAAAAGTATGCAAGCCTGTCGGAAAAAGGAAACCTGTTTTTCACAACAGGGTACGAACAGTCTGTCTTATCCCCATTACATTTGTATGCAGGTCTGGGAATAGCATGTCAAAAAAAGAGGCAGTCCTCCTATTCTTCCTATTGGAGACGGGAAATAATCAATGATATGGAGTTAGAAAAAAATATGTATATCAATGCGGACGTTGGCGTCAGTTTACAGATTTCATATCTGAAATTCAGAGCAGGGATGACAATCCCCAAATTTGACTTTAATGAATCCTTTTTTTCTCTAGGGCTTGGAGTTAGTATATAACAACATAATAATACATTAATAATATTTATCAAAATGAAAAAGATTTTATTTTTATTCTCTCTGCTTATTGCTACGCTGACAGTAAATGCGCAAGGCGGAGATACAAGGAAACGATTGTACACAAAAGATGGCGTATGTTATACGATAACGCCCGCCTTGTCCAAATGGGCGAAGGAAGAAGTAAGGCTTGCTAAAAAATATGATTCGTATATACGCAATGGAATGGATATCATACGAATCGGCGACTATGAAAAGGCAATTTTCCATTTTTTGGAGTTACCACAAGTGGACTACAAAAAGTCAATGCGTTTCTTTAATATGAAAGATGGTATTCATACATTCTATGACCGAATGGTTGCATTCATCTGTTATTTGAAAGGAGATTACGAATCTGCAATTCGGATATTTGACGATAATAGCAGGAATGGATATGAATATATCGACTTTACTACAAAATACCTTTTTAATGACAAACTGGGGATTCGATTTCATGAAGCTTATATTACTTGTTCTGCAATTGAAGGCAATGTGAAGGCTTTATATGAAAGATCTTGTATAAATAGAAGTCGTGATTATGATATTGACTTTGGATTATATAATAAAGACTATGAAGATGATGAAAGTATAGAATCTGTCATGCAAGTTTTGTATTTGAAACTATACGCATTATCTCAAAATCCTGAATATTGGAAAGACGCTATTGCCAATCACGAAAAAAATATAGATAAAGGTGAAAATATTAGCGCTTTCAATCAATATATATATTATCGCTGTTTAGAAAAGGTGGCTTATAAAGCATCCGATCCGGAAGAACAAAAAACATACCTGAAATTCAGTGAAAATGCTTTTAAAAAATTACAAGAAACAGGGCAGACTGAGATCGAAGAAATTATATCAAACAAAATGGTTGCCGCTTCGATTAATTATATGGAAGGGAAATGGTACTTTGAAAATAAGTTTTACGATAAGGCTGAAAAATGTTTTATCGAATATGAAAAAGTTTTTCCCTTCAATCAAATGCCTGTATTATACAGGGGAGAAATTGTAGAAAAACGAGGATATTACAAGGATGCTTTCGACATATACAACTCTATAAAACGTTCATACTTTAATGAGACACAGGTTGAATCTGTAAAAAAGTCTATAGTAAGAAATTTAGAATTACATGAAAACTTATTGAAAAAATTAAACATGAACGAAGTAGAGGCAGAGAAAGAAAAAGAAAGTTTAGGCTCATGGAAATCTTTCTATGATAAATATAGATGAGAAAATCCTCGCTCGGAGCGAGAAAATCGACATCAAAACACTTCGCATGTATCATTTCGACGACATTTTTAAGAGGAACAGTCGGGAAACAGTCCGGCGGTTAATGACATATCGCGGATGGTTGCGCCTTGCCTGCGCTTTCATCAGTCCGTGTTCGCCGTATGTTTTGTTCAGATAGAACGTTCCGTACACCAGAATTAAAGCGGCTGTTATACCGAAAATGATACATACCCACTGATTTAAACCAGCCATGTACATGACTACGAACACTACAAACAGACCCAGCAACCCGCCTGCAAATATGAACAGATATTGGGATTTAAGACCCTGAAATTCCGCCGGTTTACCTATTCCCTTATTGACTGTAAAATCCATACTTATAAGAAGAACGAACGTAAAATGGTTGCCGAAACAATCAAAAATATACACGCTCCAAACCAGCTTGCTGCTGTTTTACTCGTGTCCGGGTCGCCGCTCGAAAACTTTGAATATACCTTTACTCCGCCTATCAGCCCGACAACCGCGCCGATAGCGTAAATTAACTTTGTGGCAGGGTCGAAATACGAGGTTACCATGCTTGTCGCGTCGGTGATACCCGCCGTGCCATTGCCCTGTGCGAGGGCGTCGATGACAGTTAAACACAATGTTACTGCCGATAATAAAAACTTTTTCTTTTTAATCATAACGATTTACTTTACTTATCAAATTGTTTAACTTAAAAAAATCGGCGCAAAGAT
>JAISYZ010000224.1 GCA_031269545.1 Prevotellaceae bacterium | reverse complement strand
ATCTTTGCGCCGATTTTTTTAAGTTAAACAATTTGATAAGTAAAGTAAATCGTTATGATTAAAAAGAAAAAGTTTTTATTATCGGCAGTAACATTGTGTTTAACTGTCATCGACGCCCTTGCACAGGGCAATGGCACGGCGGGTATCACCGATGCGACAAGCATGGTAACCTCGTATTTCGACCCTGCCACAAAGTTAATTTACGCTATCGGCGCAGTCGTTGGTTTGATTGGCGGCGTAAAGGTATATTCGAAGTTTTCGAGTGGCGACCCGGACACGAGTAAAACAGCAGCAAGCTGGTTTGGAGCGATTGTGTCGGCAACCATTTTACGTTCGTTCTTCTTATAAGTATGGATTTTACAGTCAATAAGGGAATCGGTAAACCGGCGGAATTTCAGGGACTGAAATCCCAATATTTGTTCATCTTCGCAGGCGGGTTGCTGGGTCTGTTTGAATACAAAAATGCGAAATTCCCATATATTCGTCCGGACCCTGTCCCATCGCGCCTATTTGTCTTATATATTTGCCGTTTATATCATATACAAACAGTTTTTTGGCAATAAGTATATCTAACACAAAAATATGATTATCGAATACCTGTATTTCATCAATCTCGCCTATCAAAGCATAATCGGTTTCTTCCAAACGAATCGGTCTCACTTTTTTAACAATATCCGACAAATAAAACACTCCTTTTTCTTCCGCCTTATCTATATCTATAATATACATGGCATCAGGAATTGGGATTTTCTTACTGTTGTTGCAACTGTAATAAAATATGCAAAACCAGCATATCATCAAACATTTAAAAGTTATATTTTTTCTCATTTCATTTCATTTTTGTTTTAAAATTAACTGAATAAACTTATTTGTAATGTTTTTCTCCTCTTTATGCAAGAGGAGGAAATATTTACATTCCGAAAAATCGCAATTAGTATATATTAATAACAAGTCCCTTCAGTAACTGAATTATACACTTCTACATATATTAATAACTAAAATTTTCTACAAAGTTACAGGTTTTGATTTTATCCTGCAAGGGAAATTTCCCCGTTTAGTTTCACATTGAAGATGCTTATACTCGCTACTTCCGAATTGCAAATTCGGAAAGACGGGCAATATGAACAAAAAAGCAGCGATAAAATAAATTACCGCTACTTTCTCAATTACATTTCAGAAAATTACTCTGTTCTAAACTCAATTCTGCGATTTTGTTTGCGATTTTCTTCCGATATGTTCCGAACAAACGGTTGCGTTTCGCCACTGCTGTCAACAGAAATACGTTCAGGAGAAATTCCTTTTTGAACCAGATATTTTGCTCAAATTGTAGTTAGTTGTCGCACAACTGCTCAACAAAACAAGACCCAACACTATAAACAAATATCTTTTATTCATGTCTTCCCAAATTTAAAAATTATCGGTAAAAACATTAACCCGCCTGTCAGGAACATTTTGAAACAACAAGCGTTACACTTGAAGCATCTATATCCACATCATCATATTTTATGGAAGTGGTTATGTTCTTTTTATGCTCCTCTACTACAGTACTTTTATTATCTATATCAATGACAACTGTACGCTTGACTTCTTTTTTTGAGCCATCTTTTTTTAAGACAATTTTAGCAGTAACATCAACCGTAACCTTATAGTCATTTGTATTGACCAATTTGATGTAAAGTTGAGTACCACTTTTTTCAAAGGTAGGTTCTACTCCTTTCGTTATTTGACATATCTGTGCATTAGCGCTGATTCCAAAGCCTATTACGGCTATCAAGATTACTAAAAACTTTTTCATCTTACATTTCAGTTTAACGTCCGCGTCCTTACCGCAGACGATTTTGTTTTTTTTCCCTTCTACTCGTAAGGCTTTTCGTAGGAAATAATCCGCCCGTTTTTTTAAGAGGGTTCTGCTCCTCTGCCTGTTTTGTCTCGGCGATTTGGCATCCGCCTAACGCTTTTTCCTTTGGGGAATATTGAACGGTTTGTTACTCCGTGACCCGCTTTACTGCGAGGTATATTGATTAGCCACATTTGTCTTTTTCAAATTATACAAAAAAATAGCGTGGAACTCTGTATCTGAAACTCAGGTTTCCACGCCTATACCCTCGATAAGATGTTCCACGCCGTATAAACGACGTTTTGCATACTTATTCTTGAGGGTATTACTCTTTTACATACATAAGAGCAAAATGTGGAAATTGAGTTTCAAGAAAAAATGGCAAATCGCTATTTTATATGTCTCTTTAAATGCCTTTTAGATTTATATCATATCATTTTTATATTTAATTTATTACTTAATTTGACTGCAAAAATACATCTTTATTTTGTATTATCTAATTTTTTTTCAATATCCGATTCTATGCTTCATTATCCGCACTCTCATCACCTTTCTTTTTCCCAGCCACAACTCCCGCATGTCTCTTGTAATTCACCGCATACTGATTAATCTGCGCATTCAGCAAAGATGCGATTTCTTCCAGAGCAGACTTTGTAGCATCATCAAACGGCATGAGCAACATTCCGTTGGTGATTTGACACAGCACATCGAACGACTTGTTTGCTTTGTCGGAAAGATTTCCCAGCGTACCGCTTTCGCGTCTGGCTTCTTTGGCATTGGCGCGGGCATTGTGAAGCGTCTCAAACTCCGTGTTTTCCCTGTCGAGCCTGTTCACTAACGGCATCAACCCGAACAACTCCAGAGCGGCTTCATTTTTGCGCAGTTCTGCGACCATGTTACGGAGATAGCTTGTTTCGGCTTGATAGTTTTTGCGTGGCGCATCCCTGTAACTGTCTGCGATAAATTGCAGTACGTTTGCCGCTTCCTTTTCCCCATCGTTTTGAGGATATTTGGAATGAAAGTCAATACTGGTGATTAGCTGTACGGTTGTTGCGTCGCGGTAGTCGTCTTTGAGCGACAGTTCTTCAGTTTCGATAGACTTGCTTTTCCTGTCAAACTCTGCATCCAACGCATTGGCGTCCGACTTGTACGTTTCAAAAGCGGGGACAATTCCATTCACCTGCGGTGCGAGCGTAGCAATCTGTCCCGTAGCGTCACGGTGA
>JAISYZ010000142.1 GCA_031269545.1 Prevotellaceae bacterium | reverse complement strand
CAGAAATAAAAAGATAAAGTATTGATTTAAAGATATTTTGAACTTATAGCAGTTATTCTCTAACTGACAAAATCTACCAATTTTGAAGTACTTGAGAATAAGTTGCAAAGGTTCACATCCAAAGGGTGTGAACTGTTTGCACTTATTAAAGTACAATGGTTTTGGTAGAGCCTGTCAGTTATAATAAGTGGTTAACAAACAGTTTCACACCTATTTTTATGGCTCTAAATGATATAGATATTGGATTAGAAATTAGAACATACCTTCAACAGCAAGGCATCAAAGTAAAATGGCTTGCAGAACAGATTGGTTGTGATAATAGCAGTTTGGGAAAGATGCTCAATAAAAAGCACATATACCCAGAATTGCTGTTAAAAATATCTATTACGCTGAAAACCAACTTCTTCAGGCAATACAATCAACTATTTAAGAAATCTACACCTGAAAGCGACAACCAATAATGGCACAGATTGCCATTTTATTGGCACATATTACCACTATATTATACCTGATTATCAAACAAATAGCAGTACTTTTGTGGCAAAATTTAAAATGTAGTTTTTTATGAAAAATTCAGTTTTTTTATGTTTGTATTCCTCATCTCTGTTTGCACAAACAGAAGAACAAAAACAGACAAGTGAGTACAAAAATTCAACAACAGGAAAACTGTTAAAGCATATAGAAACAGAACTGCAACTGTTCCCCAAAAAATGCAGGGTTGAGTAGAAACAACCTAAAAAAACAAGTAAACCCTGCAAAGTTAATCAGAGCAGGAATTTTAAAATAACTTAATGTCTACAAAAAGGATGTAGACTTTAAACTTCAAGTAAAATGAAAAAGATATTTTGGTTTTTTCTGCTAATGACAGCAGTCAGTTTGAATGGTTTTGCTCAAAAAGGAGCAAAATCTGTTGGTTTGAATTTGGGTTATGGCTCTGAAATTAAAAGTATTGCGATTGGAGCAAAGTTTAATTACGGAATAACCGATCAGTTTAGAGTATCCCCTTCTTTCAATTATTTTTTAAAGAAAGACGGAATTAGTGGATGGGAAGTCAATGCAGATGCACATTATTTATTTAATGTAGCTCCCAAAGTTTCTGTTTATCCATTAGCAGGGTTAACATTTACAGGATGGACATCTGATTGGGGTGGTATGTTTGAAGATTTAGAAGGATTTGAAATTGAAGGAGAAAGCACTTCAAACACCGAAACTAAATTTGGCGTTAATTTAGGCGCAGGTATTGGTTATCAAGTAACCAGTAATATTGGTATCGGATTAGAATTGAAATACAGTGTTGTTTCAGATTTTGATCAGTTTGTACCTACAGTTAATTTAACCTATAAATTTTAATTGACTATGAAACAGACATTAAAATTTTGGTCTTTGGCTACTTTGGTAGCCTTGTGTGTTGGTTTTTCTTCTTGTTCTGATGATGAAGAAGAAGGAGGCTCATTTGCTCAAGTTGAGTTTTATGTAGATGGAGAATTGATGTACCTTGATAGTGGAGGTAGTAGGGCAACCCATACCATCTATACAGATGATCCAGATGATGGGTTTTTTGATATGCAATTACTATTTAAAAAAGGGGACCACTATTATGGATTTGATTTAGAGATATATAACATCAATAATATGAACTTGGTAAGTGCTGGGGATGATATATCCAATTTGTTTGATGGTATTATCCATACTGATGGTACTCTTTATGGTTCTTTATCTTATGATGGCTTTTATAACTGGCATAAATCCTATCCTGGCTATCCTAGCACTTATGGCGATCCTGGCACTGTTATTGTAGAAAATATTGATACTAAAAATCAAATTATTACCATAAAATTGGATGGTGTGCAAACAAAAAAACTTTCTAGTACTGGAAGTACCTCTTATTACCATGAGCTTGATGCAAAAATCAAGATGCATTACAATATTTATACTACTACACACAGGGATAATTGATTTCTTTTCCCCATTTTTTCATATATACAAGTAACCATTTGAATATTAGTATTTTATATTCAAATGGTTTTTGTTTTGTCTGATTTTGAAGAGGGGAAATAGCAAGTAATATACTGTTATTAAACTATTTACATAAGTTAGAGGTACTGTTCACTAATGCACTGATTGAATATGTTCTGTTGCTTTGCTGTATAATTCATTGTAATTCATTTCTTTTACATCTTGAGAAGTTATTTTGTTCAGCATATCTGTATTTTTTACACTGTAATAAGTACCACTATCCACAAGGGTAAACCAACCATCATCAAGGCATTTTTGCATTCCCTTCTTCAAAATGTCCTTGCTGACAGATTCTAACAATATTTTTTTCAAGTCTTCCATAGATTGTTTATCAAACATTGAACTGTGTAATAAATGCTCTTTTAAGATACTAATAAAGGCAAATGTTACCCTTAATATATCCTGTTCATTTTCATTGAAGGAAGGTTGTTCTGTTGCTGCCTCAACAAGCATTTCTTTAGCCTCAACCCTTTTGCTGTTGTTGTTCTTTGCAACCAATGATTGAATAAAATCCATATTGATATAAAAGTAGGTTGTTTTGAACAGGTACCCAGGTCTATTTGCTGACTTAAATTGAATATATCCTTTTTCCTGCAACCATTTCAAGTTAGTTTCAAATGTTCTTTGTGGCATTCCAAGAGAGGTGTACATTTCCTTTTGGTTGAAGTAGTAATGATACTTTATTCCTTTGTATTCCAATACTTCTTTAGTTTCCCATCTTTCAAAATTGTGAATTAAAGAACAGAGTATCATTTTTCTTTTGTCTGTTAAATCCAACTGTAAGATTGAAGGGTAAAACTTGATAAAATTTTTTGTTATTGTTTCCATAGTCAACTGTATTAAAAAATTTCTTATTTCTTTATTATCTATTTATTTCTCTTTTGTTTATCTATATAGTTGCATAAGCAAATAATCTGCTTATACCAACAAGCAAGTATGTTACTTATTCAAATAAGCAGGTATTTTGCTTATACCAACAAGCAACTTATATCTTCAAATCAGTATTCATTGAAGGGATATTCTGCCAATACTTTTTCATTTTGTCAGAAATCAGTTGCTTTGTTGCCTCATCTCTGGGCTTTCCAAAATTAGGATTATTGCAACCCTGTTTACGTAAACTCATTTTTTCCCTTGTTGCTTCATTAGGCTCTCTGAATTGTCTTTTGTTTTCCATAGTTGTAAGATTATTTTTTCATTATCATTCAATCAATACTATATTGATTTATTATAAATAGTATTGAACTTTAAAAATGAAATGGCAAAATTTATTTTTTTAAATTTTTGGCAGGCACACACATAAGCACCCCTTACCCTTAATACAGTTCAATGTAAAAGTTTTAAGAAAGTAAGGGGGTATATGTAGGTCAGGGGTTAGGTATCCATTCCCTTAACTCCCAAAGCAAGTCTAAATCATACAAGAATTGGTTTGAGAATGGAATAGGCAGGGGTACTGAAATGCAATAAAATCCTTGTTGAAACAAGGATTTTATTTTTTTAATATTCGATTTATAAATATTCACTCCTTAAAAAGTAAAATTTTCAGACACAAAAATTAATAAACAAACATTTCAAACCTAACAGGTTTCCGAAACCTGTTAGGTTTGATGATGCTTAGTCCCGTCGGGGACATTTTCAAAGCATTTATTGATTGAACTGTAAATCTTTGATTTAATGATCTTGGAATAATATTTTCTTCCTGATTTTATTTATAATTACCTGTTAATAAACAATTTATATTCTTTTTAAGGAGCGACTGAATATTTTTTTTAACATTCGGCAAAATAAATCTATGACAACAATAAAAAAATTATCCCGCTCTTTAATATTCTTTCAGAAAACAGGATAATTTTTCTCATCTTTAATCTTGCATTTTTACACAGCGCAAAGTGTAAAAATAAAATTTTTATCAAAACTTTACCATATTGATACCCGTTTTTCTGCGGGCAAAGCCATTGGCGCATCGTCTGTAATATTGAAGGCATCGTACCATGCCTGAATATGAGGCATTTGTCCGTTTACTCTCCATTTTCCCAATGCATGAGGATCTGATTTTGTGCGGCGTAATATTTCTTCGTTGCGAATGTTTGATGCCCAAACTGTTGCGTATGCCAAAAAGAAACGCTGGTCGGGAGTAAAACCATCAATATCGGGCAAAGGGCTGTCTTTTGTTGCCGCTTTATATGCCTGATATGCTATTCGCAAACCGCCGTAATCTGCAATGTTTTCGCCCAATGTAAACCGCCCGTTGGCGTGAACGTCTGGTGCAACGTATATCGAATCAAAATAATCGGACATAACTTTTGCGCGTTCTTCAAATCGTCGGGCATCTTCGGCTGTCCACCAGTCTTTAAGATTTCCATCTTTGTCGAACTGTCGTCCAGCATCATCGAACCCGTGCGTCATTTCGTGTCCTATGACAACGCCGATTGCTCCGTAGTTGAAAGCATCATCCGCATTCATGTCGAAAAACGGATACTGTAATATTCCTGCCGGAAAACATATTTCGTTTGTTGTCGGATTGTAATATGCATTTACCGTTTGCGGCGTCATTCCCCATTCGTCTTTATCGACAGGTTTTCCCGCTTTGCTGAACATATATTCTTTTTCAAAACGATTTGCGCGTTTTATATTTTCGTAATACGAATCTTTTTTAATGTTGAGATTTGAATAATCGCGCCATTTATCGGGATAGCCGATTTTTACGTAGAAAGTTCTCAATTTTTCGAGCGCTTTTGTTTTCGTACTGTCGCTCATCCAATCCAGCGCCGATATTCGTTCTGCCAAAACGTCCTGCATATTTTGCACGAGTTTTATCATTCGTTCTTTGGCTTCGGGCGGAAAATATTTTTTCACAAACATTTGTCCGACTGCTTCGCCCAACACGCTGTTCACTGTCGAAACGGCTCGCTTCCAGCGCGGTTGCTGCTGTTCTCTTCCTGATAATATTTTACCGTAAAAATCAAATTTTTCAGCAGAAAGTTCGTCATTCAAATAATTTGCGGCTTCGTCTATAACTTTCCATTGAAGATATGCTACGTGATTTTTTAACGGTTCGGATGCAATGATATTATTAACTTCGATAATCGATTCTTTTTGTGAAACGTTTATTTCGCTTATCGTTTTCAGATTTAAGACATGCAACAGTACATTCCAATTTATTTCGGGAGCGATTTTTTTGAGTTCGTCAATCGACATTTTATTATAATTAGCATATGGATCGCGCTGTTTTACTTTGTCGAAAGCGGCTGTTGCCAGTCGTGTTTCTATTTTGATAATGGCTTCCATATTCTTTTTAGCCTGTTCGTGCGAAAATCCTGTAAGTTCGAACATCTTTATTATGTGCTGTTTATAGTGTTCGCGTATTTTTTTTGTATGTTCGTCCTTATCCAGATAATAATCACGCTGTCTTAAACTTATTCCGCCCTGATAAAGTTGCAAGATATTTATCGAACTGTTCATCATGTCGGCATCAACAAAAACCGAAAAGTAAACATCAACACCATCGAGCATTAAATATGGAACAAGCGATAATAGTTCGTTTTTATCTTTCAACGCGGCAATTCTGTTCAGTTCTTCGACTATAGGATAATATTCATCCGTATTTCGTTTTACGCTGTCCATTGCCATGTTGTAAATATCGCCTATTTTCTGCTCTATAGTTTCGTTTTCGTGTTTTGATGAGGCAATTTCGGTAATCAAATCATTAAGTTGAACAACGTTATCTTCAGCTAATTTATCGAAAGAGCCGAATCGTGCATATTCGCCTGTCAGAGGATTTTTTTGCATCCAACCTCCACATGCGTACTGGTAAAAATCGGCGCCGGGAACAACTGTTGTATCAATATTTGTAATATCAATTCCTGATTTCAATGCGTTTTTTTTCGAATCGCATGATGTTATTATCAGTATTGAAGCAATAATAAAAGTAATTTTTTTCATATCTTTATAATTTTAAATTGAATTTATACTGCAAAAGTAATGAAAATAATAACAGGTTCGATTAATTTAAGAAAAATCCGCCAAATCATTTTAAAATACCACATAACCAATGACCTGAACATGGCAAAACGAATTGGCAATAAAACAGTAAAAACCTTATTCTCTTAAAATCACCTTGTGCCAAAACGGCATCAAAACAACCTTAAACATCAATCTATTTTCCTGATAATCAATTTATGCAAATTGTATTTTGATAGCAGTTTGGTATAAATCAAATTTGTTACCTTGAATTTTCAACTTTTTGAGCAAGATAATATCTCACAAAATTATACAGCATGAAAAATAAAAGCAAAAAAATTATGGAATTTGTTGTGAAAACGCATCTATTCAGTAAACGATACAAAAAATATGTTTTACAGATTAAATGACAGAAAAATGAAAACAAATAAAAGCACAAATTTGGATGACGGATAATTTCAATATTTTAACTGGAAAATATGGAATTTTAATAAAAATATAACAAATTTAATGTTTGATAAAGATTTGAATATTAGCAAATTACGCAATGAGTAAAAAAAAATTAAATAAAAATATAATACAAATTAAAAAAAATAAGTAATTTTGACATTTGTACCGAAAACATAAACACTGATAAAAAGTATAGATGTTGAAAAAAAAATTAAATAAAATAAAAATAATAAAAATTAAAAGTCATGGAAGCAAAAAAAACAGAAAAAGCAGATTTGGAAAGTAAAAAAGGACAGTTTATCGGAATAGGTTTAATTGTCTCGCTTCTTGTTATGATTTTTCTCTTTGAATCATCATCGAAAAATCAAGGGCCGGCAGTGCTTGCCGATAGCAGACAACTTATTGAAGAAGAAGAAATGCCTCTTCCCGAAGAACAACAACCGGAGCCGGAGCAACTTGCTCCTGTGCCTATCATGTCGGACGAACTTAATATCGTTGACGAAAACGTAGATATTAATACGACTATTGACTTTTCATCAGAAGCTGATAAAGACTTCGCAGTAGATGCAATTGTTTATGTTGAGAAAAAAGTTGTAGAAGAAGCAGAAGTAGAAGAAGCCATTCCTTTTGCGGTGGTTGAACAAAAGCCAATGTTTCAGGGCGGCGATCAAAACACTTTCAGCAAATGGGTTAACAGCAAGATAAATTATCCTGAAACGGCAGCGGAAAATGGAGTACAGGGCAAAGTTACGCTGCAGTTTACTGTTGACAAAGATGGATACGTTAAAAATGTAACTGTTATACGAAAAGTTGATCCAGATCTTGACCGCGAAGCAGTACGCGTAGTTTCGTCATCTCCAAGATGGACTCCGGGCAAGCAGAGAACAAAAAATGTTGCCGTTCTTTATCAATTTCCTGTTTCGTTCCAGTTGCAATAAGCAAATCAACGGATGAAATAAAAAAATGGTTGCCAGACGGCAACCATTTTTTTGCTTATAATTAAGTACTGTTTTTAATAGTATCCCTGTTCGAGCATTGCTCGGGCAACTTTCATAAATCCTGCAACATTTGCACCTTTCACATAATTTATGTGTCCATCGGGAAGAGCGCCGTATTCGACACAAGCACTGTGTATGCTTTGCATAATGCTTTTCAGTTTTGCATCAACTTCTTCGGCTGTCCATGAAATATGCATTGCATTTTGCGTCATTTCCAAACCTGAGGTAGCAACGCCGCCTGCGTTTACCGCTTTGCCCGGTCCAAAAGGAATTTTTGCCTTTTGTATTATTTCTATTGCTTCGGGAGTGCAACCCATATTAGAAACTTCGGCAACCAGAAGCGTTCCGTTTTTAACGACTATGTCGGCATCTTCGGCTGCAAGTTCGTTTTGTGTTGCGCATGGCATAGCAATATCAACCTTAACTTCCCATGGCTTTTTACCTGCGACAAATTTCGCTCCGGCAAATTTTTCGGCATAAGGAGCAACAATATCGCGTCCGCTTGCGCGAAGATCTAATAGATAATCAATTTTTTCGGCGTTCAAACCTGCTTCGTCATGAATATATCCATCGGGACCTGAAATTGTAATAACCTTTGCTCCGAGTTCGGTTGCTTTCAAAGCCGCTCCCCAGGCAACGTTTCCAAAACCTGAAAGCGCAACCGTTTTGCCGCTAATGTTTTGGTTTATTTCACTTAACATGTGCTGTACAAAATAAACGGCACCAAAACCGGTCGCTTCGGCGCGCACAAGCGAACCGCCCCAACTTAATCCTTTTCCTGTAAGCGTTCCGTGATGTTCGCGCGTCAGTTTTTTGTACCAGCCGTTCAAGAAACCGATTTCGCGAGCGCCAACGCCAATATCGCCGGCAGGAACATCCATGTCGGGTCCAATAGCACGCCATAATTCAGTCATAAATGCCTGACAGAAACGCATCATTTCGCCATCCGACTTTCCACGCGGATCGAAATCAGAACCGCCTTTTGCTCCGCCCATAGGCAGTGTTGTAAGCGCATTCTTGAATATCTGCTCAAATCCTAAAAATTTAAGGATTGATGGAACTACCGAGCGGTGAAAACGTAAACCGCCCTTGTAAGGACCGATTGCATTGTTGAATTGTACGCGATAGCCTGTGTTTGTTTGCACTTCGCCTTTGTCGTCAACCCAGGTAACACGGAACGTAAATATTCTGTCGGGTTCGACTAAACGTTCAACAATTTTTGCTTTTTCAAATTCGGGATGCCGGTTGTAAATTTCTTCTACCGATTCCAAAACTTCGCGTACTGCCTGCAAGTACTCTTTTTCGTGACCATACTTCGCTTGAAGTTTGTCCATAATCTCATTTACTTTCATATCTAATGATGTTTTTAATAAGTTTTTTCGTTATTTTTTCGACAACGAAAATTTGAACTTTTGTTATTAATTAATTTGTTTAATTTAAAATACATAATTTTAATTTTTATAAAATCAATGTTTTATTTTTTATTCCGTATTGAAAATATCATTCCTGTTTTCTATTTATTCATTTTTCTTTGTAATTAATTCGATTAAATCTTTTTTATTTTTCTGTATTAGCAAGTCAGAGCCTTGCTTTTATTTTCGACATAGCGGGACACTATGCCTAACGGGGAAATTGTTATCCTCGTTTGATATAACGTCTTGATTACACATAACACTACAAGTAAAAGATATATTCTTTTGTTTATATGTTTGATTATATGTAATTTAATTGTGGGCATTTGTATCTATTTGGTCATATTTTTTATTTTATTTTCAATATTTTTTAATTCTTTTTTTGAAGGATATGTATATTTCCTTTTTCGCCTGCGTAAAAACAAATTTTTTATTTTCGTTATTAAACTTTTCCTCTCATAATCATCATAAATATCATATATGTTTTTTATTATTCCTTCGTGATATAATCTGCATTTATGCCTATAACGCTTAAATTCTTTTATCTCATGTATTAATGCATATAAAAACAATTACATCAAAATTATTTTCAATTATTATCAATAAGTTTTCTTTGGTAGGAATTAGATTTTTAGGCATCCATTTTTTTATCACATCATTTGAAATATCCGCTTTCCTCAATTCATCCAAAAACTTGGTTTTATCAAGTGAAGATATTTTTTTACCGTCAAATATCCATTGGATTTGATCTATAGTTTTTACATCTACCATATTTAAATCTTTAATAAACTGTTCAGCAAAATG
>JAISYZ010000128.1 GCA_031269545.1 Prevotellaceae bacterium | reverse complement strand
CGTTTGACTTTTGCTGAAATCAACATTCAATCCGTAATCCAAAGGTGTGGGCAAAACGGCTTTTCCATTTTTTTGCAGAAAACATACGCCAAGACCTTTGATTTTGCCGAAATTTCGCTCTTCGTTGGCGCAAAAACTGCTTTTGCCGATAAGTTCGTTTGCCCTTTGTTCGTTTGCAATACGGTTAGTTGCAAGATTAAATGCAAGTTCATCGTTTCGCAATATCCAAAATCGCAACATTCCTAAAAGGGAAGTTTGCTGCGGAAACAGGTTCGACTCCACAATGTAACTTGCAAGGTCGTTGTTGTCATCTTCCTTTTTGCCGACCGTAAAACTGTGTTCGCCGCCGAAATAGTATGAGCCGACCGGCGTGAGTGTGATTAACTTTTTCATTCTTTTACCTCCTCTCCGTTAATGAATTTTGCTGTTCGCAGTATGGAATAGATGTTTTGGGTAATTTTATCATCTTTCTTTGCCAACAACAAGCCCAAAATTTCTTTCACTTTTTCCAAATAATCCTTTTGATTATCGTTTTTTTCGCCAAGTCCGAGATATGCTTTGAAAAATGCTGACAGGCGTTGATTATCGCCTTCGGTCGCCATCCACAAAACGCTGTTTTCACGCAACTTATGTGCCGTTGCCGAAACTAAATTGTCGTCCTTTGCCAATGGAATCAACGCTTCAAATGCCTTTTTGAGTTCGCCGTTCGTTTTATTCAGCACAAGTTTAAATGACGAACCGCTGTGTTTGCGCAAGTTGCAAACAATCGTATTTCGGGTTGCTTTTGCGCCTTCTCGGTAGTCAAACAACTGACAACGAGCATCTGCCAGCACTTCGTAAAGCGGGTGTTTATAGTAGTTGATGCTTACGCCGTAGGACATTGAAGTAAAAACTGCGTCAGTGTCATTCTGTAATCCTTTGGCTTTGTCTGCTACTGTTTTGTAATTTTTGTCAATTTTATCAATCAAATCAAAGATATTTCCTGTTTTGGAAACCACCGGCGCGATAAAAAGCAAGTCGTCGCCGCCGGCATAAATGGGCAGTCCGCCAAAATCAGTAACTGCGGCAGAAGCCACTTTGCCGAATTTTATCAGCGTTTCGGATAATTCCTTAAGTTTATCGTTTTGCAGATTTTTGATCACTTTTCCCATATTGTCGCCGTCGGCTTGCACTACGCAGAAATATTTGGAATAAGAATATTTGTCATTCCCTGATTTTCCGGCAATGTGTTCCAAGTCGTCAATCTTGAAGTCCTTTTTGCCAAAACCGATTTCAAAAAGCAGAGAATCAAAATCAGTGGAAATCAATTTTAATAGTTCTGCTCTTGCCTCGCTGTCTTCGCACCGGTTGGCAAGTTCCAGAACATCCAACTTTTGATTGAGCGTACCGATTGCTTCTGCTTCCGAATCTGCCTCAATCGAAAGTCCCATAATGTTGAAGTAGTCGCTTAACAGTTCCTTCCGGATACCAATATCGTCGCTCAATTTCTCAAATGCCTTGTCTGTAAGCTCTTTAATCAAAAAATCACCTTTAAAAAATGCCCTGTCGGGGTACAAGCCGATACCTGCTTTTTCGGTGGCGTCATCTTTATACGGCGAAATAAGCGTGCCGCCTTCGTCAATAATGATTTTCATCAAGTGCGAGAATACATAACTCGCACTCCACAAGTGGCGCGGCTTACGCACTTGCGAAAAGGTCGCTATTATCGGACCTATGGATATAGCTGTGTAGGTACTCATAATTCCTTCCAATTTAATTTTTGTCTTAAAAATTCGTAATAAAATTTACCTGAAATATTGTCTCCTGTTTTAATAGTTGGCAGTTCTAATTCTTTGATAGTACTATTATTTCTCGTATTCTTTAGTATAAACTTAAATGTTTGGTTGATTATTCTTTCGTTAATTTTTGATGGATACAGCAAATAGACATTATTTTCAAAAATTTTGAACGTCAGCGGCGATTGAAACCGCTCTATTTCATTGTTTTTGTCCGCAATATCAACTTTCATATTTTGCTTAGGATATTCAAAATTGTCGGCTAATCCTAACAAAATCCGTAAATAACGGTCATTATTTTCAACTTTTCTTTGTTTTATGCTTTCTTTTTCCCACACAAGCGGTTTCTGTTTTTGCATAAAATATTCTTGCAGTTTTGATTTGGTATCGCCAAAACCGCTTTTCAAAATTTTGTATTGCTTATCAAGTTGTCTGAATAAAAATTGTGTTTTTTCAAATTCATTATTGCCCTGTACCTGAATGACCCTTTTAAAAATTCGTTTGTCAAGGAAATAATTATCGTTTCCCTTTAAGTTTTTTTCAAATTCACTTAAAGTGGCGTTTGCAAGAAAAAACGAGCCGAATCCTTTATCTTGACGAAATCCAAAATTCGTTACAGCAAAAAAATGGTTGATTGACTTGTTTATCTCTATCTCCAATGTTTCATTGAACGTGAGAATTTTAATTTTCAGGCTTTTACAAACACTAAAAACTTTCTGTTCCGCTTTGGTGTCCACATTTCCAAAAATAAAAGGATATTTCGGACTGAATTTACCGTCTCTCGTTGATTGATAATAGATTGGTTGCGAACTTACATTTTCTGCCGTTATCCGCATCTTATAATCCAACGCCGGCTTATCGCCTTTGCCCACAAGCCAATTTTTTTCTTTGGCAATGACTTTGCCTTTTTCGTAATCGCCGTCGCCGAGTTTGGTCAGTATAAACCTGTCCAACTTCGGCTTTACTTCTGTTGCACGCAACGTGGCGCCTTCCTGCTCGTGCTGAAAATGTATCAGCGGAGTGTGCTGTTTGAGGGTGATTTCTAATTTATGCATAACTATTTGTTTATTAATTTGTTAATCAGGTAAAATATTAAAAATCCAACCGCCGAAAAACCTAAGCCTACTATAGATTTGTGCAAGTTGCCGGGAGCGCATATATCATTATTAGCGCTTAACAATGCAAAAAACAAGGACATAGGCAAAAATATCACAGCGATAACATTTAAAATATGTCCGGTTTTGTTTCTTTTTTGGTCTTGCTGCAAAGTGGCGAATTGATGCAGTTTGCTTATATCTTCGTCTAAATCATTGACCTGTTCACGAGTTTCCAGCATTTCTGAAAGCATTTTATAAAGTTCAATACCCTGTTCCTGCGCCGTAACTTCGCGGAAATAAACCTGATTGACAAAACGAATATAATCGTGGTACAAAGCGTTTATTTCTTTGCCGTTATTGCCCGAAAGTTGATTGATTTTTACAACTCTGCCCGAAAAAATAAGCGTTGAAGCGCGTTGCACCAAAACAAGTTCAATCATTCGAGCATAAATAGTTTGCATAGATTTTGTCAAATGTTCCGGACAAGCGCTATTTACAAGCATCACAAACGAGTAGCGCGAAATGCCGTAAAGCGTATTCAATTTTTGCCAACGCGAATAGGTATGTTTCTCCAGTAATTTTTTTCGCATTTCAGCATTTTGGCAAGTCATTGAACCGCCATCTACAAACAGATATTTGTACCAAAAATCGTCATCTTTATCTGTAAACTCGTTTTTTTCGTCATACGCTTTGTAAAATCCATCAATAGAATGGTTGTTAAATTTTTCCGTCAAAACATCATTTTTGTACCAAGAGGCAACAAACATACGATCATCTACAACCGGTTTGTTTTCGAGTTTCGGCGAAAGGTCGGCAATCAAATTTTTGATAAACATTGCAGGTTGCCACGAATCCTTTGTTTCGTAATCTTTATAATTTTCAGAATATCTGCCTGCATCGCCATTCAGACCTGAAATATTGATACTTTTTGCTATCTCGTACCGCGTATTTTTGTCGTCAAAAAACGGCGGAAAAATTCGGCGTCCATATTGATTGATGCGCAAAATATCGTCTGGCGATTTCTGGTCGTCTTTCCTGTTTTTCAGGTAAAAAATCAACATGCCAACGCCTGTGGCATAAAGATTTATATTGATCGCATCCACTTCCAAGTCGTAAGTTTTGTTCTGCAATTCAATCTTATACAAAACATTTTCTTTGCCCTGCGGCTCTGTGCGCTCGTAGTGCAGCATTAGCATTTCAGTTTCGTTATACAAAATCTTATGTATAAACGGATAGAAATAGTTTTTTTCGTTGTAAAAATCCTGTTGTTCCGTTTCATTTTCAGGCATCCCTGCAACTTTTTTCCAATTATCCGATTTGATTTTTTCAATTTCTTTCAAATCGAAAGTGCTGTTTTCATTTTCCCATTTAAAGAGATAATAAAAAATGTGATAACTGTGTGTAAATTTCTGTATCATAATATTTTTAATTTTTATAATTTCATCTTTTGAAAAAGCATTTGTTGCAATCCCCCAATACCCATTTTCCCCTCCGCCGTGATACATTTTTCCTTCGGCAATTTCTTGCTGAAAATGCTCGACAAGCAAGTTTTTCCCTTTTCCGTAATAAGTCAATTCCGTATCGCTGTAAATCAGCAATTTATCATAAGGAAACAATCGGTCTGTGATGGTCGAAAAGCGCGGCGTTTCGGCTTTTACCACAAGCAAATCGCCCATGCGTTGCAGGTTTTCGGCAATAGATTCTTCGGCTTTGCGCTCGTCATCGTCGGTTACGCCCTGAGCCACACGGTCGGCGCGGCGGATGGCGTCAATCTGCTCGCGACTTGCACCTGATTTCTCCATTGCAGGAATATAACCACTGTCGTTGGCGGCAACAAGCTTTTGATATTCAGATAATTTAATGTTTAATATTTTTGCGATTTGCTCTATTGCAGCTGGTTTACCGGCAAAATCGTTATGGTGGTCAATGCGGTGGTAATGGACGGGAATGGGTTTTGAAAAATCTGCCTCGCCCAATTCAATGCCGTAAATTTCGTATTTTTCGGAATCGGAAAATTCAGTCAGTTCATGTTCATAAGCAGAAAGAGCCGAACCCCACGACAAATTTTTATCAAAAACAGTAACATGTTCTCGATTTTCAAGCAAGTTTCTGATTTCCTGCATTTCCAAATCGTGCCCGCCCAGTAGAAATATTTTTGTTTTCTGTTTCTTCATTATCAATATTTTACATCAATTTTATATTTGTCCAACCCATAAATGGCGCGGTTGTTAACGCCCAGTTCTTCAAACATTTTCAGCAGGGGGAAGAATGAAGAAAAAAGCAGCTGCGCCGGTTTTAATGTTCTTCGGTAGCATTGAGTACCGGTGAATCCGCTCAGTACATTGCCGTCGTGATTTTTATTGTAATTTTTCGTCAGGCTATCTTCGGGTTTGCTCGGCGTGTCGCAGTAGTCGCGACAGGTTTGTAAACGGCAATCTTCCAAAATAAATGCCGACACACATTGTAAGTCGTATGCGCTTAATTCGGTTTTGTTTT
>JAISYZ010000103.1 GCA_031269545.1 Prevotellaceae bacterium | reverse complement strand
CCCAAATGAACAACAGCATCTTCGGCATTGAAATTATTTTCTGCTTTGACAAAATCGTAACCCTTTTTCAGCCAAAGCGACTTGCAATAAAAGGATTCGTGTCCTGAAAATGTGTATCTTATTTTTTCTGCCATATTAATTTTTAAAGTTCTGTTTAGCAATACTCAACGCCTTGTCTGCTACTTTATGCTCATCGGCAACCACTGCTGAAACTTGGTTTGCAAGCCAAAGCGCAAGCAATTCTTCGGGGTCGGTTTGTAAAATCTCTGCAATAATTGGAATTTGCTCTTTTTTTGCACGACGTTCGCCACGCTCAATTTTACTGTACATTGGCGTGTCGGTTTCCAAAGCAGCGGCAAATTGCCTTTGCACCATCTGCTTTTTCTCTCTTAATTCTTTAATTCTATCAGCAAACAACATAACTTAAACTTTTGTTTATATTTTATTATTCAGCATTTTAGACTGTTTGTATTATCAAATAATCTATTTGCCAAAAAACGGTACAAAAGTACAAATTATTTTTCAATTAACATAAGGAAAAGAAAAAAGAGCAAGGAAAACAGCCATTTGGAATTGTTTTTCTATTATACTTTCTGCTGTTTTCGTTTTTAATATCATCTTCGCCAAGCAAGTCTGTACTGATATATATTCATTAAAACTATTTATAGATAAAAAATAATTTATTATCTATCCAAACTTGCTAATATCCAATAAATATACCAGCAATATTCTACTGCGGCATTTTAAAATTTTAACCATATATTATTAACAGATAATATTTTTTTCCTATCTTTACACGCTTTTATTAAAAATGAAGTATGATATTTTAAAATTGTTATAACAGTAACCAAATTAAACACAGATATATAGATAAATGTTATGAGTGGAGGATTATATTCGATGGAAGGCAAGGAGTTTGACCAAACCCTTGACTTAAAAAAGATAAAACCATACGGAGATACAATGAACGATGGCAAAACCCAATTGAGTTTCACGCTTCCCGTTCCATGTACCGACGAGGCTATTGAAGCCGCAAAACAATTAATAAAGAAAATGGGATTTGAAAATCCCCAAGTAGTTTTTTACAAAGAACTTACTGAAGGATTTACGTTTTTTAACTGTTACGGCGGCTGTACACATACGGTAGATTATACAAATATTCACGTGCCAAAAGTCGAAAGCAATGTAATGGATATGCATGCTTGCGACGAATTTATACGTGAACGTATCGGACGTAAGATTGTTGTTGTCGGAGCAAGTACAGGCACTGATGCTCATACCGTTGGCATCGACGCAATTATGAATATGAAAGGTTATGCAGGACATTATGGCATCGAACGCTACGAAATGTTCGAAGCGCTAAATATGGGAAGTCAGGTTCCTAACGAAGAGTTTATCGCAAAAGCAATAGAAATAAAAGCGGATGCCTTGCTTGTTTCGCAAACGGTAACACAAAAAGATGTTCATATCAAAAATATGACCGAACTTGTAGAACTTCTCGAAGCCGAAGGGCTGCGCAATAAAGTCATTCTCGTTTGCGGCGGTCCACGAATAAATCATGAACTTGCAAAAGAATTGGGCTATGATGCAGGTTTCAGTATGAATTCGTATGCCGATGACGTTGCTTCGTATATCGCACAGGAACTTGATAATCGCATGAACGGATAAAATATAAATTGTAAATTATAAATAATATAAACTTATGGATAAAAATCAAATCAGAGAAACAATCGCTAAACGATGCGCTTTGGAATTGAAAGATGGCTATGTGGTAAATCTTGGTATAGGTTTGCCAACGCTGATTCCAAATTATTTACCAGAAAATGTTAATGTAACTCTGCAATCCGAAAATGGTTTGCTGGGAATGGGAGCAACGCCTGAGGCAGGCAAAGAAGACAAATATCTTACAAATGCAGGCGGCGGCTATATTACGGCGCTGACGGGCGCAGCATCTTTCGACAGCGCAACATCATTCGGAATAATTCGCGGCGGACATGTTGATGTTACAATACTCGGAGCATTACAGGTTGACGAAAAAGGAAACCTTGCCAACTGGATGATTCCCGAAAGTAAAACGCCCGGAATGGGAGGCGCTATGGATTTGCTTGTAGGAGCAAAAAGAGTAATTATAGCAATGGAACATACGGCAAAAGGAAATGTCAAAATTCTTAAACAATGCACATTGCCGCTTACTGCTTCGGGCGAAGTTGATATGATAATCACTGAAATGGGAGTTATGGAAGTAACGCCGCAAGGTATCGTTCTTAAAGAAATACATCCCGAATTTACAGTAGAACAGGTACAGCAGGCAACAGAAGCGCAGTTGATAATTGCCGACGACATTAAATCAATGCAGATATAATGAATAATTAATTTTTTTAGATGATTGCTTTGCTAATAATAACCGGCAATTGTGATAATTAAAAGATAAAATTATTCGATTTTGTGCGTTTGGTGTTTGGGTATTTGTAGTTGAACAATCCGAATTTTAACTCCCAACATTTATGAGGAGGTTAAAAACGAGTCAGCAAAACCGTATCTTTGGATGTCAGTTCAAAAGTGGACTAACTGCTGACAAAGAAATAAAAAACAGAAATAAACAAAATAAAAAAAGAATAATATAATAACTCATTATGCTAATATATATTATCGAATTATTAACTTTAAATTTATATAAATATGAAATTAAAAAATTTATTTTTGGTATCAGCAATGGTGTTGCTGATATCGGCATGTTCGCAAATTGCACCGCCGAGCATTAGTTCGCCAAAATCTTTGGGAGAGCTGATTGCAGATTTGAAAACAATCAACAAAGATTACGAAATTATCAAAGTTGATATTAATGAGAAAGACGAATTAACAGGAGAATTTGGTTTTGTCCTTCTTGATTTGGTAAAAGATGGCGAAAATTATTCGCAAGCGCTTTATTACAATTATGGGATTGCACACAATGATCCTAAAAAGGAAAGATCTTCATTCCACAAAAAAGAGCCGCAGGCAATTAAGCTTGAAGATATTGAAAAACGGCAAAGCGAGGTTGAGAATTATCTGGAAAATGTAAAAAAACAAATAACCGAAAACTTTGAAGGTTATAGTTTTAAAAGTATCAAGGCTATAGGATTTTATATAAATGATGATGGCAATTTTGAAACTGAATTAAGAATTAACATTACCGAAGACGGCAAGTCGGAACGCCGCGAAGGAGGAAGAACGGTTATCGATTATTATACGATAACATTTCTTGTAGATGTAAACGGAAATATAGCATATAAAGAATAGATTGTTTAAATTCAACTCATTTATAAAAGTAAAATTCTAAAAGTATGAAAGAAATAGTAATAGCAGGAGCAGTAAGAACTCCAATAGGAAAATTCGGCGGAACATTAACATCGGTTTCGGTTCAGGAATTAGGAAGCATAGTTATTAAAGAAGCAATACGCCGTGCAGGCATTACGGTTGACAATGTAGATGAAGTAATAATGGGCAATGTTTTGCAGGCAGGACTTGGACAGGGAACTGCCCGTCAATCAGCCGTGAAAGCGGGAATACCACACGCCGTTCCCGCAATGACAATAAACAATATTTGCGGTTCGGGATTGAAAGCCGTTAATCTTGCCGCTTCGTTGATACTGTCGGGAGATGCAGAAGTTGTTGTCGCCGGAGGAATGGAAAACATGAGCGCATCGCCTTTTATTCTGAAAAATGCACGTTGGGGCTATCGAATGGGAACAGGCGAACTGGTTGACAGCATGGTTTACGATTCGCTCACCGATGTGTTCGAAGGTTATCACATGGGCGTTACAGCCGAAAATGTTGCCGAGCAGTTCAACGTATCGCGTCAAGAGCAGGATGAATTTGCTGCATGGAGTCAGCAAAAAGCCGAAAAAGCTTTAAACGAAAATCGTTTTAAAGACGAAATCGTTCCCGTTGAGATAAAGGAAAAGAAAGGAATTAAGATATTTGATACCGACGAATTTCCACGAGCAGGAGTTACTGCCGAAAGTATCGGTAAACTTTCGCCTGCGTTCAAAACCAACGGAACAGTTACCGCAGCAAACGCTTCGGGAATAAACGACGGAGCGGCGGCGCTGGTTATAATGAGCGCCGAAAAAGCAGCGCAACTCGGAGTTAAGCCAATGGCAAAAATCATTTCGTATGCTTCTGCCGGCGTCGATCCGAAAATAATGGGAATAGGTCCCGTTTATTCAACTCAAAAAGCATTGAGCAAAGCAGGATTGACAATAGATGATATTGATCTTATCGAAGCCAATGAAGCCTTTGCTGCACAGGCGCTTGCTGTGGGTAAACAGTTGAATTTTCCGAACGGCAAATTGAATGTTAACGGAGGCGCCATAGCTTTGGGGCATCCTGTCGGCGCAAGCGGAGCGCGTATTTTGGTTACATTGTTGTACGAGATGCAAAAAAGAAACGCAAAACTCGGACTTGCAACCCTCTGCGTTGGTGGCGGAATGGGCGTTACAACAATAGTGGAAGCAAAATAATTTATTCGACAGTCCGTACGCAGTACAATTATACTTCGCACGGCATAAATTTGTGAGTTGCTGATATTCTGGATTAACTCCGAAGCGCTTCGGAGTTAATCCAGAAATTTTAATTTTTCGTTTTCAAAATTTCTTTTACGAGATTATCAATGCCTGTAAATACTTCCGAGATGCTTGTTGCCAACATATAAGCAGGCGTTGTAAATATTCTGTTTTCAATATCAATACAAACATCTGTTGTGTTTTTTACTACATGAGTTGCGCCGAAATCATTTACATCTGCAATTAAACTTTCGTCAGGATTTCCAAGCGTAACAGCAATATTTTTAAGAACGCGAGCAAGTAAAACTGGTGCAATACATATCGCAGCAATTATTTTTTTGCGCTCGAACATTGATTTAATCGCTTTTTCAACATCCAGATTCACATCGCAGTTTCGTCCTTTTACAGCATAATTGCATAAATTTTTTACTGCGCCAGAACCTCCCGGAAAAAGTAAGACATCAAAATAATCTGCATCAAATTCCGACAGTGGTTTAATTTTGCCTCGTGCAATTCGCGCCGATTCTTCCAATACATTACGATTTTGTTTGGCTGTTTCGCCTGTAACATGGTTTATCGTGTGCAATTGCTCGGTATTTTGAGCAAAAATTTGATATGAGCCGCCGTTTTTTTTAACAGCCAGCATTGATGCTACGGCTTCGTGTATTTCGCTTCCATCGTACACTCCGCAGCCTGATAATACAATAGCAAATTTTGTTTCCATTTTCAAAAAAATTAATTTTAAATTCGATGCAAATTTACAAAATATTTGTTTTATAAAAAATAAGTTTCATTTTCAATCTGAAAAATCGTTTTTTAATGCAGCGACTTTTATAAATCAGGTATCAACACAGAACTGTCGCCGTAGCTTAGAAAACGAAAATCATTTTTTAATGCATAATCGTAAACTTTGCGCCAGTCGTTACCAATAAATGCAGCAATTAACAGCAATAATGTACTTTTAGGCTGATGAAAATTTGTAATCAATCTGTTTACAATTTTAGGCTTGTATTCGGGCATAATCATTATTTGTGTTTCGGTGCGAAGTTCGTGTAAATCGTTATCTTCGAGATAATTGATTATTGTTTGCAACGATTCTTCTACGCTTATCTGCGAATCGTTTTTATATGGTTCAAATTGTTGAACATTCAGGTTTTGTATGTTTTTGTTTTGTCTGATTTTACATCCTGTCCAATATAAACTTTCGAGTGTTCGCACGCTTGTAGTACCGACTGCTGTGATGTTTCCGAGATATTTGATCAGTTTTTGAATACTCGTTTTTTTCACAAAAAAATGTTCGCTGTGCATTGTATGTTCGTTGACAAATTCGGTTTTTACAGGTTTAAACGTTCCTGCTCCTACGTGCAGAGTTACTTCGTCTGTTTCGATATTTTTTAATTTCAAAGCTTGTAAAACACTGTTGCTGAAATGTAATCCTGCTGTCGGAGCGGCAACAGAGCCTTCGGGTTTGGAATAAATTGTCTGATACCGTTCACTGTCAATTTTCTGCGATTCGCGTTTGAGATATGGAGGAACAGGTATTTTGCCGCAGGTGTCCATAACTTGTGCAAACGATAATCCATAATTCCAACTGAATTTAAGTTTTATGGAATCGCCGTTACTGTCAATTTTGTCAACGCAGAGTTCATTTTGAATGTCATTACAGACAAACTTTTTTTTCAGAGTTTCGCCTTTCCATTTTTTAAGATTTCCAACCGTACAGTTCCATATACATTCTGATGTTGCGGCAAAGTTCTGTTCATAACTGTCTGGCAAAACGGGTTTGAGGCAAAATACTTCTATTTGTGCGCCTGTCGGTTTATAAAAAATTATTCGTGCATGAACGACTTTTGTGTTATTGAATACAAGCAGAGAATTTGAATTTAACAAATCGGGCAAATCAAAAAATGCCTGATGACTGATTTTTCCTTTACTGTAAATCAGCAATTTTGAGGAATCGCGTTGCTGGAAAGGAAATTTTGCGATGCGTTCGTCGGGCAATTCATAATCAAAATCATTTATGTTTATTTTGTTCATTCAAAAATTTAATTTATTATCTTAAAAAATCATCGAAGATAAATTTTCTTTGATTCTGCTATGTTTTTTTCTGTTTTGGTTAATACTTTTTTGCATATTTCTTTCTCAAATTGCGCAGTGTTATGCTTTTTGCCCGAAAGCGTTTGCTGTAAATAATATTAACGTGATAAATAAAATTTTTTCATAATATTTTAAATTATTTACCTTTCTTTACTGTTTTTCTTCGTCTGAGTTCTGCTTTTAATAATTCAAGTTCGCGCGTTGTCTGTCCTGCTATTGAAGTGTTTTCTTCGGCTCGGCGAATAAGATAAGGCAAAACTTTTTTTACCGGAGCGTAAGGAATATATTTTGCTACATTATAACCTTCGTGAGCAAGATTATACGAAAGATTTTCGCTCATTCCATACAACTGTGCAAAAAATATGCGATTGTCGTTGCGGGCAATATTGTGTTTATCAATAAGATTTGCCAGAACGATATTGCTTTCTTCGTTGTGAGTTCCCGAAAACATTTCAAATTTGTCGATATGTTCGATAACATAAAGCAAGCCGCTGTTATAATTTTCGTCTGTTGCCTTTTTTGTCTGACAGACAGGATCGGGATAGCCGAGTTGTTTTGCGCGTTCGCGTTCTTTTTCCATATATGCTCCGCGAACAAATTTCATTCCTACCGTATAATTATTTTCGACAGCATCGTTATAAAGTTTTGCGAGATACGGCAATCTGTCGTGCCGATACATTTGAAGCGTTGTGAAAACTGTTGCGCGTTTTTTGTTGAATTTGCGCATCATTTCTTCGGTAAATTCGTCAATCGCATCCTGAAAACAATAATCTTCGGCATCAACCAGAATACGCACATCATTGTCGTAAGCACGCTGGCACAGTTTTTCGAATCGCTGTTTATATGCGTCATACTGTTTTTGTTCTTCTTCGTTGAGTTCGGCTTTTGACGAGGCTTTTTCCAAAAGTTCGTCTGTCGTAAGCGCCGTAGGTTTGAATACCGTATATGCTACATTTTCGTTACCTTTTGCATATTCTATTGAGCGAATAAATTCGTCAAAAGTTTGTTGAATATCCTTGTCGCTTCCGCCGCCTTCTGCCGAATAGTCGAATATTGAACGTATATTGTATTTCATAAGTTGTTGAGCAAGCGGAGTGCATTTTTCCAGCGTTTCGCCTCCAACAAACTGTTTGTAAATAGTTGGTTTCAGCAGCCAGCCGACAGGAAATCTGAGTTTTGTTGTAATGTAAACAAAAATTTTTCCTAATTTAACAACCCATGTATGCTTTATTGCATTGAACAGGATTTTTGCTCTGCGCAAATCGGCATTGCTTTTTGCCTCAAAAGCAATTTGTGTGTTTTTAAAATCTATCATATCTGTAATTTTGGTTTTATATAAATGTTGTTATTGTTCATTATAAGAAATAATCAAAATCAATTTCTTTAGTATCATCATATTCTGTAATTTTCCCTTTTTCGCATTTATATACCTTGGCGGGATATTTTTTAAGTAAAGGATAATTGTGAGTTGCCATTATTATTGTGATTCCAAGTTTGCTGTTCAAATCAAAAAGGATTTCCATTACCTTGTCAGACGATTCGGGATCGAGATTTCCCGTTGGTTCGTCGGCAAGCAAAAGTGCAGGATTGTTGAGCAATGCGCGGGCAATGGCAATTCGCTGCTGTTCGCCTCCCGAAAGCTGATGCGGCATTTTCAGTATTTTGTCTTTCAATTCTACGCTTTCGAGAACTTCGTCAATACGTTCTTTAATTTTTTTTCTGTCTTTCCAGTCGGTTGCACGCAGCACAAAAGCAAGATTTTCAAAGATATTTCTATCTGTCAGTAATTTAAAATCCTGAAAAACAACTCCAAGTTTACGCCTCAACAGATGAATTGATTTCGATTTTAAAGTTTGCAAATCAAATCCTGCGGCTTGTGCAGTTTTTGCCTTATTCACCGATATTTCACCGTTGATGGCTCGTATCAAACTTGTTTTTCCGCTCCCTACGCGCCCAATGATGTAAACAAAATCGCCTGAATGTATTTTTAAATTCACATCATCCAATACATGACTTACATCGTGCGATATATTGACATTTTCAAAGTTTATGATAATACTGTTTTCCATAAATTTATTTATCATTATGTGGCAGCAAAGGTAATAAAAATTAAAATACAATTTTTGCTGCACAACAAAATTAGTAAATAAATTAACGATGAACGATTAAAAATTACAAATTGTCCGCAGTCAAGTACCAAATATTTCGGCTTCGGGAAGTTCAGCGAAACTTTCAGGAAATTCAGCGAAATATTCGGGAAGTTACACGAAGCATTCAGGAAGTTACACGAAGTATTCAGGAAATTCAGCGAAACCTTCGGGAAACTACACGAAACATTCAGGAAATTCACCGAAACATTTTGGAAATTCACCGAAACATTTTGGAAGTTCAACGGAACCTTCGGGACATTCAGCAAACTATTTTGGGCAGCAAGCGGAACTTTCATGGTGTCTGCCATAACATTAGCGGTGTCTGTTTGAACGGCGGGTGGATATACGATGAAAAATATTAACAGTCGTTTCAGCAGTAAATAAAACCTGACAGGTTTCCAAAACCTGTCAGGTTTGAAAATGTCTGTTTAATAATCTTTTTGTGTCAGAAAATTTTACTTTTAAGGAGCCGGCGATTTCAGTTTTTCTTCAAAACAAAAATTATCGAACTTGCTCTGTCTTTATCCGATAAGGCTTTGATATTTGAAACAGCGCCTGTAAACATTGCCTTTATAAATGCAGCAAAACTGTTGACTTTCCTGTATTTTTCACTCAAAAACGAAACATAGAAAGCGTCAAAAGGCATTGTTTTTTTATGCACGATAGTGAATCCGAATTTTTTAGCCAGCAAATCCATTGTTTTAGGAGTAAAATGCCATAAATGACGCGGAATATCATAACCTGCCCAATATGCTCTGTAATGTTTTGCATCGTACGAACTGCAATTAGGCACAGCAATAACGGCAATTCCATCGGGCGAAAGCAAACCGTAGATTTTTTCCATTATTTCGCTTAAATCTTCAAAATGTTCAAGAACATGCCACAACGTAATGACATCAAAACTTTCTTTCGAAAATTTATAAATGTGTGTTTCGGGCTTTACAAACAGGTCAAAATGTTCAATTGCAAGTTTGTTGGCATTTTTGTTTTTTTCTATGCCGAAAGTTTCCCAGCCTTTATGTTTCGCTTCGTTCAGAAAATATCCCGTGCCGCAACCTATATCAAGAATTTTTCCTGTTGTTTTATTTGACTGTTTACAAATGAAATTCAGTTTCCGCTTCACCATGTATGTTCGTACAGAATGATAAAGTTTATTTATAAAACCTTTCTTTATATCGGAATGTGAGATATATTTCGGGTCGTCATAGTATTTGCCGATACTGTTGTTTGATGGGAAATTATTTGTAAACAAAAAACTGCATTGCAGACAAATAAACAGATTAAATTTTTCGCCGCTTGCAAGATAATCTTTACAGATTAATTCGTGTTTTATCTTTATACTGTCGCATACAGGACATTTTTGAATGATTACAATACTCATAATTCAATTAATTTTCGACTGCAAAGTAATGAAATTTTATTGAAAAATCATATATTTATTGTAAATAATATGTAACAAATTATAAAAATATTAACTTTGCAGGCTAAAATTTTATGACAGATTCATTTTTACATAAGGGATTACGAAAAAAACTTGTTGACGGATTACGTGCAAAAGGTATTGATAATGAAGCAATACTTGCTGCTATCGAAAAAATTCCGCGACATTTTTTTGTAGAAAGCAGTTTTGCACGACATGCTTACGAAGACAAGCCTTTTTCAATCGGTGCAGGACAAACAATTTCGCAACCGTTTACAGTTGCCTTCCAAACGCAACTGCTCGATTTGAAAAAATTTGACAAAGTTCTTGAAATCGGCACAGGTTCGGGTTATCAAACCGCTGTACTTATTGAACTTGGAGCAACGGTTTATACAATCGAACGGCAGCGTGAATTATTTGCAAAATGTCAGGAAACATTAACGCAAATGAACTATTTGCCGTATTTTTTTCTTGGCGATGGATACGAAGGGAAGCCAGTGTTTGCACCATTCGACAAAATTCTGGTAACCGCCGGAGCGAAAACAGTTCCGCCGAAATTGCTGAAACAGCTGGCTGTTGGCGGCAAAATGGTAATTCCCGTAGGAGATTCCGAAATACAGGAAATGCTTGTCGTTGACAAATTATCTGACGAAAAATATAAAACTGCAAAATTCGGGAGATTTTCATTTGTGCCAATGCTGCAGGGAATAGAAGGATAATATATTCATAATTCATTGATTATGTTTTTATCTCTGAAAATATTTAAAATCAGTCTCATTTGCGTGCTTAACAATATTTTCAAACACACAGATGAGGCTGATTTACACTGCTGATTATTAGAAAGTCAATAAAAAACAGTAAAATAAATTCTATTTCAAATATCCTACAGGCTGTACCAATACTACTGCCTGGTTATTTTTGAGTTGCAATACTTTTGGAAGATCATCTCTATTGAACGAGCCGCGAGCAACGGTTCCCAAATCTTCGGATGCTGCTGCAAACAGATAAATGTTTTGAGAGATATAACCAGAAGATATTCTTGCATTTTCAATTGATGATTTATCCAAATCGGCAACCATAACAATAGAAACTGCGGCATTAGTGCTAATGTGCAGTTGCCCCAAAGCGATTCGAAAATCGCCTTGAGCAATGAATTTTAACAAATTCTGTTTTGCATCATAAAAGAAAACTCCCGTATCGCATACTACATACAGTTCCATTTCCTGTTTGTTAGAGCCTGTAGGCGCTGTACGTCTGTCGGGACGATTGAAACCGTTGGCAACCCAAAGCAAATCGGATAAGGTTTGCAATGGCATTTCGCGTTTAACAAACGTCCGTTCCGAATGTCGTGCGTTTATTGTTTCAAAAAATGGTTTACCTCCTGTTTTTGTCGGCGGTAACAAATTGATGTCCTGTGCTTGAATAGTTAAAACAAAAAGCGACAAAACCAATGTTAAAAAGATCTTTTTCATATCTGTAACTTTTTAATTATTAATGTAATTTATTGATTATAATTCGTAATATTCTATTTTGTTCTCGATAATTAATATTTCATTTTATTATTTGTTTTGATTAGAGTGTGCAAATATACAAAAAAAATGAAGAAAACAAACAAAAGAGAAAAAAAAGCCTTTCATATCCAATGCATAACGGTGAATAGTCATCAACAAATTTCTTATGTCGATGTTGATAATTGTGCGGAATACAAAGTTTTTATTCCTTAAATTTTTCGTTCAACAGTTTTTGCAGTGCGTACATTTCGTCTCGATAGCGAATGGCTGCGGTGAAATCAAGTTTTTTTGCCGCATCTTCCATTTGTTGTTTTGCACGGGAGATAGCATTATGTATTTCGGGTTTGCTCATATATTCGACAACAGGATCGGCAACAAGTTCGTTTTGAGGTTCGATGTACGCTCCGTATTCGACAGGCTGGTTTGAGAAAATTCCCTTATTGCTTTTCTTTATCTGTTGCGGTATAATATTATGTTCTGTATTATATTTTAATTGTCTTTCGCGGCGGCGGTTTGTTTCGTCAATCGTTTGTTGCATCGATTCGGTGATTGTGTCGGCATACATTATTACTCGTCCGTTGATGTTTCGTGCCGCTCTGCCTGCTGTTTGCGTAAGCGAACGCGCAGAGCGCAAAAATCCTTCCTTGTCGGCATCGAGAATTGCAACCAGCGATACTTCGGGCAAATCCAGCCCTTCGCGCAACAAATTTACTCCAATCAGCACATCGAACATTCCGCGTCGTAAACCTTCCATTATTTCGACACGTTCAAGAGTTTCCACATCCGAATGAATATATCGGCAACGTATATTTATTTTTTCAAAATAATTGGTAAGTTCTTCAGCCATTCGTTTTGTTAGCGTTGTAACCAACACACGTTCGCCAAGTTCAACCCTTTCGTTTATTTCTTCGATAAGGTTGTCGATTTGATTTTGAGTTGGACGAACATCTATCAGCGGGTCAAGCAAACCTGTTGGGCGAATAAGCTGTTCGACAATCACGCCTTGCGATTTTTTAAGTTCGTATTCGGCAGGCGTTGCGCTGGCAAAAATAATTTGCCCTGTTATATTTTCAAATTCTTCGAATGTCAGCGGACGGTTATCAATTGCAGCACGAAGTCGAAATCCGTAATCCACAAGATTTGTTTTACGTGCGCGGTCGCCGCCGAACATTGCATGAATTTGCGGAAGCGTAACATGGCTTTCGTCAATAACAGTAATGAAATTTTTAGGGAAATAATCGAAAAGGCAAAATGGTCGCGAATAGGGCTTCCTGCCGTCAAAATATCGTGAATAATTTTCAATTCCCGAACAGTATCCGAGTTCGCGAATTATTTCAATATCGTTTTCGACTCGTTTTTGCAAACGTTTTGCTTCCAAATCTTTTCCCAGCGCCTTAAAATGATTAATCTCCTTTATCATATCATCCTCAATATCAAGCAATGCCTGATGCAAACGTTCTTTGGGTGTCATAAAAATATTTGCCGGAAAAATCGTAACTTCTTCGGGCGTGTCAAAAACGTTGTTTGAAAACATATCAAGCGATTCGATATATTCTACTTCGTTTCCGAAAAATGTTATTCTGTAAACAAAATCGCCATAAGCGACAGCAATGTCAACCGTATCGCCTTTTACTCGAAATGTTCCCTTTCGCAAATCCAGGTCGTTGCGTGTATAAAGAGCATCTATCAATGAATGTAAAAGTTTGTTGCGGCTTAATTTTCCGCCTTTTTTTATTTTTATAGCATTGGCATAAAAATCTTTGGGATTGCCAATTCCGTACAAACACGAAACCGACGAAACCACAATCACATCGCGGCGTCCCGAAAGCAGAGCCGATGTTGCACGCAGCCGCAATTTGTCAATCTCTTCATTTATTTGCAGTTCCTTTTCGATATAGGTATCGCTCATAGGCAAATAGGCTTCGGGCTGATAATAATCGTAATACGACACAAAATATTCGACAGCGTTATCGGGAAAAAAATTTTTAAATTCTCCGTAAAGTTGAGCCGCCAGCGTTTTATTATGACTAAGCACAATCGCAGGTCTGTTCAACTGTTCAATGACATTGGCAATTGTAAATGTTTTTCCCGAACCTGTAACGCCAAGCAAGGTATTGTATTTCTCGCCCGATTTGATGCTTTCGGCAAGATGTTTGATTGCTTCGGGCTGGTCGCCTGTCGGCTTATAATTTGCTGTTAACTGAAAATCCATTTATGTTTATTATGCAAGCACAAAAGTAATATTTAAAAATAAAAAGACTAAGAAAAAGTTTGGTATGATATGAAAATTTTTTACATAAAATTTTATTACAGTGTACAGATGCATTTGTGGCAAGTTATAATGTCGCCCTCTTTGTCAACAAATCTTATCGAAAATTCAGGCAATATCTGTACTTCTTTGTGTATTTGTGATATGTGTATCATATTTTTATTTATTCATTCGTCATTGCGAGCGTAGCGAAGCAACCCATTTATCATATTTATTTACTGTTTCATTTGCTCTGGATTGCTTCGTCATTTCATTCCTCGCAATGACGTTTTGTGTCATGTTTATTCGTCATTGCGAACGCAGTTAAGCAATCCAGCCAGAAACAAAAATATCTGCTTTTTTGCAGGTATTAAAGGACAAATTTACAAACAAAAAACCCTGTGCTAAAAAACACAGGGACTGCCGTAAAATTAAATTTGTCAATTAATTAAGGTTTACGGATATAAGTTCTTGCCCCAAATTATGCAGGGCTTTTTCTATCCTTTTAATCTGTGTCGATTTCGGGATGCTTTTTCCCGATGCATATCGCTGTAGCTGTCGCTGGTTAATGCCTGTTAATCGTTCCAGCGCTGCATTCGTAAATATTCCATTATAATAATACAGTATGCTTTCTGTATTAAATTTATAGACCAGTTCATATTTGCCCGAAAATTCGGCAGGTATTTCATCTCCATCTTCTTTCATGCCTTCCAAATGAAATGCCAAGGCTTCCTCCATTTGCTCTTTTATCTCGTTAAATGTTTTGCCTGTCGCAACGCAGATACCATCGCCCACGATGATATGTGCCGAGTAATTGTTTTCTGTTTTTCCTACTTCTACTGTTATTTTTTTCATGATTGTATGTTTTTTTGAACAGGTTTATTTTGTGTATAAACCTGCTTGAATTAAAATGCTCTTTGCTGTGTTCGTGTTTAAATCATCACTTAATTTTCCGGGAACTGTTACAGTTCCTTTTTTTGACGAATGTTTAAATTGCCTGTGGTCGCCTTTTGTTCTTTTTTGATACCAGCCGTCTTTTTCTATCAGTCTGATAATCTCTATTACTTTATAAATTTTCATAAACCTTTATTACCAATTGACAGCACAAAGATAGTTGTAATTCTACAACTGCGCAACTGTTCTCCAACTACTTTTGTTAAATAATACTAAAAACGAAAAAAATATTTTCACATTTTTTTAAAACAAAAATACTTGCCCTGAGGCAGGTATAAAGGACAAATTTACAAACATGATTTATAAATCGTAAATCTGGATTGCTTCGTCGCTACGCTCCTCGCAATGACGACAAGAATAAGAACGTCATTGCGAACGAAGTGAAGAAATCCAGAGAAATGAAGAACGTTCTATTTTAGAAAAAGAACTTTCTATTTTATCCTTTGCATACTGTTTACTCTGTTTTTTAATTCATAAGCATACAATATTACATTATTAATTAATACAAAAATTTCATGCAAAATTTCGGCAAATTGAAACAGCCTCTAAACATGCATGAAAAATATCCGTTTCCTGTTCGTATCATAATTGTGAATACTTTTGCAAGGTCAAAAAAAGAAAAAATTAAAGCCTCTTATTGTCATAAATAAATTTTATATACCTTTGTGCGGATATAATTATGCATTTATATTAAGAATTTGAATAAAATTAACCGAACAAAATATAATAGATTATCATTTTTGCTTGTATTTTATTTGTTTTTAGCAAACACAAATACAGTGCAGGCACAGGATCCTGCATTCAGTTTATTTGAAACCACAGCGATGAATTTCAATCCGAGCCATGCAGGTAATGAAGATTATTCACGTATTTCGCTCGGATATCGAAATCAATATCCTACATATAAAAGTCCGTTTGCAACATATATTGTTGCATACGATTTATATTTTGAAGAAATTCACAGCGGATTTGGATTAATGCTAATGCATGATAACGTTGCGAAAGGCGTATTTACAACTACATCTGTAAGTTTGGCGTATTCAAATAACATACGTCTTGCCGATGAATTATACTTACGCGGAGGTTTATCGTTGTCGTATTTTAACAGGAAACGCGATCCTAACGGTTTGATATTTCCCGACATGCCTTATTTTAACGGCAATATTGCTTATCCTTCCGATTATCCTGTAATAAAAAACAATACCATACATATAGGATTTGGAGCAACAATACTGTTCAAGCGATTTAAAGCAGGAATAGCAATAATTAATCTTGGCGGACAAAATTTATCGGAATCGACATTAATATCGCTACCCAATCCGTTAAAAGCAACAGGTTATGCGGCTTTTGACATTCCTGTCATTCAACATTACAACAGCAGAGCAATAAAAGAAGATGCATTTGTCATATCTCCATACGTAAGATATATACGGCAGTACGATTTTGATGATATTGATATTGGTGCTTACTTCGATTTAAATAAGATATTTATTGGCTTGTCGCACAGGTCGGATATAAATTTCAAAAATTCAACCTTTGTTGCGGCGGCAGGTTTCAGAACAAAATATTTTAATATAGCATACAGTTCTAACTTCGGTAATTTAGGTTCGCAGTCGCATTATGTGTCGGCGCATGAGCTAAGTCTTATTTTTAAATTAAAAAACAAAGAAGGAGAACATATATTGCAGGGTATTTATCTGGACAGGCAACCGACTGAATATCAGCGAACAAGAACGTATAAATGTCCGTATTAGGAAAATTTAACAATATTAAATTTTAAAAAAATGAATAAAAACAACGATATGTTTAAAATTAATAATAATTTTGTGAGATTATTTTATAAGATAATGGTATTATGAAACTCAAATTTTTACCGATAATTTATTGCATTTTTGCATTAAGTTTAACAGGATGTTTCCTGAAAAAGAAAAGTAGCGGCGTATCCGAAAAGACAGGCTGGAAATACAATGATCGTGCTTATGGCGGTTTTGAAGTATTGACACCGAAAAAACAGGCAACAGCGCCGGGGCTTGTATTCATCGAAGGTGGATTATTTGTTATGGGCAGGATTGTTGAAGACCTTGGCTTTGCAAATAATAACACTCCGCGCAGAGTTACTGTCGATTCATATTATATTGATGAAATCGAAACTCGTAATGTTGATTACAGAGAATATATACACTGGTTAGGCAGAACTTTTGTGTCGTATCCTAATGTTGTGCAGAATGCATTACCCGATACTCTGGTTTGGCGCAGCCCGATGTCGTATAATGAACCAATGGTAGAAACATATTTTCGACATGTTTCATTCGACAATTATCCTGTTGTTGGCGTTACATGGCGTCAGGCTAACGATTATTGTCTGTGGCGCACCGATAGAGTAAATGAAGAGCAACTTGTGAGAAAAGGTATTTTGAAACTGGATTTATCAACTCAGAAAGATGCTAATAATTTCAATACGGATGCATATCTTGCTGGACAGTATGAAGGTACAGTCAAAAAAGGATTGAAAGACATATCTTCGGAAGATAAAAACGCAACACGCAAAGTAAAAATGAGCGATGGCATATTATTCTCAAAATATCGTCTTCCAACAGAAGCGGAATGGGAATTTGCAGCTGCCGGACTCATAGGCGTAACAGAAAATGAACGCATAACCGAACGTAAAATATATCCATGGACAGGCGGTTCTACTCGCAGCAATTATAAAAAATCACGCGGACAAATGATGGCTAATTTCCAAAGAGGCAAAGGCGATCTCATGGGAGTTGCAGGCAATCCGAATGATGCTTTTGCTACTCCTGCTCCTGTTCGTTCGTTCTTGCCTAACGATTACGGTTTGTATTGCATGGCAGGCAATGTCAACGAATGGGTTTTGGATGTTTACCGCCCATTGTCATTCAACGACATGGACGAATTTAAACCATTCAGAGGAAACGTTTATACGCAACTTGCTGTTGACAGCGAAGGAAAACCGATAGAAAAAGATCAATACGGCAGAATGATATACGATACAGTAGGATATACTCCCGACAGATTTAATTATCAGACAGGAGATTTGCGTAACTATAATGATGGAGATTACAAGTCGCTTATGACAGATATTTCGGCAATTGATAATCCTGAGGCTTTGTCAAAAACTTCGGACATGTATTATCAGGGAGAAGGAGAACTCGGCAAAGGACGCACATCGCTAATTAGCGACAAGTCAAGAGTATATAAAGGCGGTTCGTTTCTGGACAGAGCATACTGGTTGAGTCCGAGTACGCGTCGCTTCCTTGACGAAGATAAATCAGCCTGCGATATTGGTTTTCGCTGTGCCATGAATATGGTTGGTACAAAAGCGGATCAGATAGCAGCAAATAAAAAACGAAAATAACAGTAATGACAGTAAAAACGAAAACCTCTGAATGAGGTTTTTGTTTTTTTATATAATCAGCAATATGAGAATATCAGATATTTATGAAATATTCAAAGAATATCCCAATATAATTACCGACAGCAGAGAAGTTATACATGATTCTATTTTTGTTGCGCTTAAAGGCGATAATTTTGATGGCAATAAATTTATTGATTCCGCTTTTGACAAAGGCGCTGCTTATGCAATAGCCGACGATAAATCGCTTGCAGGAAGAAATAACATTATTGTAGTGGATGATGCTCTCAAAACTTTGCAGGATTTGGCAAACTGTCATCGAAAAAAACTTGGCATACCTGTACTTGCTATCACGGGCAGCAATGGAAAAACAACAACAAAAGAACTTGTATCTCGCGTGCTTTCAATGAAATTTAACGTTGCCACAACCGAAGGAAACTTTAATAATCATATAGGAGTGCCTAAAACTTTACTTAAAATTAAATCAGACAACAATTTTGCTGTTGTTGAAATGGGAACAAATCATTTTGGCGAAATTGAAACATTATGCAAAATTGCAAATCCCGATTTCGGATTAATAAATAATATAGGCAAGGCGCATCTCGAATTTTTTGGAAATCTTGATGGTGTCGCAAAAGCGAAAGGAGAACTGTTTGAATTTTTAGCCGCAAACAACGGAAAAATATTTGTCAACAACGATATTGATGTAATTGCGAAAGTAGCGAAAAAATATGTAAATAAAGAAAATATAATATCATACAGCCACCAAAATTATGGTTTAGAAATATTTCCCACTGATAATGAAAATCCTTATCTGCAATTTGTTTTCAACAAATTCAAAGTATGTACAAGATTAATAGGAACATATAATATTGACAATGCTTTGGCGGCAATTGCAATCGGCAAATATTTCAATATTTTGGATGCCGATATTGCCGCTGCAATCGAATCGTATAATCCTGACAATAATCGCTCGCAAAAAATAGAAACACAGCAAAATATTTTGTACATGGATGCTTATAATGCAAATCCTACAAGCATGCAGGCATCATTGCAGAATTTTATTAGTCAAAGCGCCGCAAACAAAATGCTTATACTTGGCGACATGCGCGAACTTGGCGCAAGCAGCGAAACAGAACATCAAAATATTGTACAAATGATAATTAAATCTACTATAAATGATGTAATCCTTGTTGGCGATTGTTTTGCAAAAGCGGCGCAGAATACGAATTTCAAATGTTTTAAGGATGTTGATGACTGTATAAAATATTTATGTGAACATAAAATCAGCAATAGAACCATTTTGATAAAAGGCTCACATGGAATACATCTCGAAAAAACAGAAAGATACTTATAAAAAACTAAGGTATTCAGTATTTTTCTTTCTGTATTCCGTATGATAAATCATAAATATTTAAACAGTAAATCATCAAATTGTCAATTATTTTATGTATGTTTGCATGTTAGAATTTTTATAAATTAAAGATTTATGTTAAAAGATGAAAGTATGAAAATGTTGTTTACGGCGGCAGTAAACGCAGCAATACGAGCCGGAGCAAAGATTATGGAAGTGTACGAATCGGGCGATTTGCATATAAAGGCAAAGTCGGATTTAACGCCGCTAACGCATGCCGATACTTTAGCTCATGACGAAATAAAATTGAATCTGGCAGTTACTCGAATTCCTGTTATCAGCGAAGAAGGACGTTCTATTGCTTATGACGAACGCAGTTCGTGGGATTTGTTTTGGATGGTTGATCCTCTCGATGGCACAGACGAATTTATTAATCGCACAAGAGATTTTACAGTAAATATAGCCTTGATACAAAATGGTTATCCTACAACAGGAATCGTATATGCGCCTGCTTATAAACGAATTTATTTTGCAGCAAAAGAGCGCGGTTCTTACCGTAAAGAAAATATAAATCCCGATATTAATGCTCATTTCACTTATGAAGAAATGATTGAAAATTCGACTAAATTGCCGATTCTTAATACAAACAGCAATCATCTGACTGTTGTTACAAGTCGCTTGCACATAAGTCCCGACACTTCGGATTATGTAAATGAATTACGAAAGAAATATTCTGCGATTAATGTTATTCGACGCGGCAGTTCGCTCAAAATGTGTATGCTTGCAGTAGGAAAAGCCGACATTTATCCACGACTTGATACAACTTGGGAATGGGATACTGCTGCAAGTCAAATAATTGCCGAAGAAGCCGGATTTACCGTATGTTCAGTCGAGGATGAAACACGATTGAGTTATAATAAAGAAAACATGCAAAATCCATGGTTTGTTTGTAAAAAGCAATGAAAGATATTAATTAGTATATGCTTAAACAAAAAATAAATACTGAAAAACCAGATTATAAATCGATAAAACCTGTTTTCGACAGTTCGAAAAAACGTGTATATATCGAAACTTACGGTTGTCAAATGAATGTAAACGACAGTGAACTTGTATTATCCATATTGCAAGACAACGATTATTCGTTTACAAAAAATATGGACGAAGCCGATTTGATTTTGGTAAATACATGTTCGATTCGCGAAAATGCCGAACAGCGCATTTGGGGACGTCTGGATGTTTTTCGTATTGCAAAAAACAGAAAAAAAAGTCTGAAAATCGGAGTTATAGGATGCATGGCTGAACGTCTGAAAGAAGAACTTATGGAACGTGAGAAAATAGTCGATTTGGTTGTCGGACCCGATGCCTATCGTTCGTTGCCCGATTTGTTGCGTAATGTCGAAGCAGGACAAAAAGATGTAAATGTATTGCTTTCGCGCGAAGAAACTTATGCCGATATTAGTCCTGTACGAATGGACGAAAACGGCGTAAGCGCTTTTGTTTCAATCATGCGAGGCTGCAACAATGTTTGCGCATATTGCGTTGTTCCTTATACTCGCGGCGCCGAGCGCAGCCGTAATCCCGAAACTGTGTTGAACGAAGTGCAGACTCTTGTTGACAACGGATACAGAGAAATTACTTTGCTCGGACAAAATGTTGATTCGTATTATTGGGAAGACGAAAAAAATCCCGATAAGGATATAAATTTTGCGCGATTGCTCGAAATGGTAGCGCTTGTAGATCCTCAGATGCGCATACGTTTTGCGACATCGCATCCAAAAGATATAAGCAACGGAGTTTTGTACACAATGGTAATGTACGAAAATATCTGCAACTGTATTCATCTTCCTGTACAATCGGGCAGTACGCGAATACTCGATTTGATGAATCGCAAATATACCCGCGAACATTATTTGGAACGCATTGCAAAAATTCGCGAAATCATTCCCGACTGCTCAATCACAACTGATATTATAGCAGGTTTCTGCACCGAAACAGAAGATGACCATAAACAGACATTATCGCTTATGAGCGAAGTCGGTTACGATTTTGCTTATATGTTCAAATATTCGGAACGTCCCAACACAAGAGCCGCGCGGCATTTGAAAGATGATGTTGATGATGAAATAAAAACAAAAAGATTGAACGAAATAATAAAACTTCAAAATCAACTTTCGCTCGAAAGCAACAAGCGCGACATAGGAAAAATATTTAACGTACTGATTGATGGATTTTCGAAACGTTCAAACGAATATTTTTCGGGCAGAACATCTCAAAACAAAACCGTAGTTTTTCCGAAAGAAAATTACAGTACGGGAAATTTTGCAAATGTGCTAATCATAAGTTGCACTTCGGCTACGCTAATAGGCGAAATTGTCGAAGAAAAACGGCACGAAACAATAACCGAACTTAAAAACATTATAGACGAAACAATACATCTTGTTGAAAATAAAATAAAAAGTACAATAAAAAGTAAAATAAAAAAAGATAAATAATATTAAACGAATAAGAATATGGAAACAATAAAAACAACATATCTTGGCGAACTTCGCACCGAAGCGACTCACATACAGTCGAATAGTACTATACACACCGATGCTCCTGTTGATAATAAAGGCACAGGAGAAGCATTTTCGCCAACCGATTTGTTTGCAGCTTCGTTTGGAAGTTGCATGCTTACGATTATGGGCATTTCGGCAAAAGCACACGGTTTCGATATAGACGGAACAACCGCAAAAACAACAAAGGTTATGGGTTCAAATCCTCGCCGCATTGTCGAAATAATTGTAGAACTTACATTTCCGAAAAATAATTACAGTGCAAAAGAGAAAAAGATTATAGAATTGTGTGCAAAAGAATGTCCTGTTGCCAACAGTCTGCATCCTGACTTGAAACAAACAGTGATTTTTAATTATTGATAAATCTCATGGAAAGTAAATTTTTCAGTTAGGTTGATTGAATAATTTGTTTTGTACATTACTTTGTAAATTGTAAGATTAATAATCAAACAGATATTAATTATCAAAGAATAAAGATGTTACCAATATTAAAAAAAGAAATTGTATTATTTTTTTCGTCGCTTACAGGATATATAAGCGTAGTGATTTTTCTTTTCCTCACAGCGTGGTTTATGTGGATTTCGCATGGAGAAATGAATATAATCGACAGCGGTTATGCAAATATTGATACTTTATTTATAATTGCTCCTTGGATTTTTTTGTTTCTTGTTCCGGCAACAACGATGCGCAGTTTTGCAGAAGAAAAGAAAATGGGAACAATAGAAATTTTATTCACAAAACCGATTAGCGAATTGAGCATGATTACAGCAAAATTTTTAGCTGCGGTTGTGCTTGTATTTTTATCGCTGCTACCATGTTTATTGTATTTTGTAACAGTTTATCAACTTGGAAATCCTGTCGGCAATATTGATATTGGAGGAGCATGGGGTTCGTTTATAGGATTGTTTTTTCTGGCGTCATGTTATGCCGCGATTGGCGTTTTCGCATCGTCATTGAGCGACAATCAAATTTTTGCATTTATACTTTCGGCTGTGATTTGTTTCTTTATGTATATCGGAATAGCCGAACTGTCGAGCGTTAAGATATTTTCGTTTGCCGACAGTTTTTTGCTGTCGCTAAGTATAAATGAACATTATCAGTCAATCAGCCGCGGTGTTGTCGATACTCGCGATATACTTTATTTTGTGAGTGTTATCGCCATTTTTATTTTATTTACGCGCCTCAAACTGCAATCACGAAAATGGTAAAATACTTCTAATAACATGCGATTAAGACAAAAAAATATAACACAGACACTGCTGATAATTGTTGCGGTATTATTAATTAATGTCATTTTATCATCAACATTTTTCAGAATAGATTTGACATCCGACAAGCGATATACCATAAACGATGTAAGCAAAAGAACAGTACAGCAACTTGATGATATTGTTTACATTCGAGTATATATGGATGGCGAAATGCCTGTCGAATTTAAAAAATTGCGCCGCTCAATAAAAGAAACTCTCGACGAGCTGCAAATTTACGGACATCAGAATTTACAGTATGACTTTATAAATCCAATGTCGGGAAATGAAACAGAACGCGAAGCCTTTTTTAACGAATTGAAAAATAAAGGTATCGAACCGTTTACCGTTCAAGTAAACGACGACGAAGGCGGAGCAACTCAGCGAATTATATTTCCTGCTGCAACAGTTAACTACAAAGGCAAAGAAAAATCAATAAATTTTTTCAAATACAACGATAGATTATTGCCCGAAGAAAATATAAATCTTGCTTATCAAAATATCGAATTTGAATTGATTTCAACAATAAAACTGTTGACTCGCAAAGATTTTCCGAATATTGCATTTATTGAAGGACACGGCGAACTTGATTCTTACGAAATCCGCGATTTGGAAAAAGAACTTTCGCAATTTTATACGGTCAATCGCCTTACTCTCGATGGCAAAATCGGAATTTTAGACGAATACAAAACAGTGATTGTTGCAAAACCGCAAAAAACATGGAGCGAAGATGACAAATTAGTTATTGATCAATATATTATGAACGGAGGAAATGTTGCATGGTTTATTGACGAAGTTGTTGTATATGAAGACAGCCTTGCAAGCGGCGAATTTACTTATGCAGTGCAAAATATGCACAATCTTGATGATTTGCTGTTTCGTTACGGAGCGCGAATAAATGCCGATTTGGTTCAGGATTTGCAATGTGCGTACGTTCCTGTAAATATTGCTGTTGTCGGCTCTCCGCCAAATTTTCATTTCGAACCATGGTTTTATCATCCCTTGCTTTTTACAAATTACGATAATATGATAACCAAAGGCGTGAATTTGGTAAAATCGAAATATGCAAGCACATTGGATTTTGTCGGCTCGTCTAAGTCGAATGTGCAGAAAACTACGCTTTTGCAGACTTCCGATAAGGTAAGAATTACCAAAGCGCCGGCAATCATTTCGCTTTCGCAGATAAATGACAAAATTACCGAAATAGATTTTAATCAGTCGTTCAAAACCATTGCAGCCGTTTTTGAAGGAAATTTTGAGTCGGGATTCAAAAATCGAATATTAAGCAAATACAACAACGGCGAACCTTTTGATTTTGTTGCCGAAAGCAAGCGCGTCAAAATGTTTATTGCTTCCGACGGCGATATTATTCGCAGCGATGTTGTACGGCGTGCAAACCGCATCGAAATTCTTCCGCTCGGATACGACAGGTATTTGAACAGAACTTTCGGCAATAAAGATTTTGTGAAAAATATAATTCTTTATCTTACAGACGACAGCGGACTTCTTGAAATTCATTCACACGACATATCACTGCGCTTGCTCGATAAAGAAATGCTTGTATTGAATCGAAATCGTATAATACTTATAAACACGTTGGTTCCGCCGATTATCATTATCATTTTCGGAATAATTTTCACCATTATACGAAAAAAAATAAATACACGAAAAATAAAACAATAAAATAATTTCTTATGATAAAATGCTGTATTTTTGATTTGGATGGAACGCTTATAGATTCATTGCACGATCTTGCAAATGCTGCAAATTCTACGCTCGCTTCGTTCGGATTGCCTGTACACGATACCGAAAAATACAAACAGTTTGTAGGCAATGGAGTAGTAAAACTTATGGAACGAATATTACCAGACGAATATCGTACCGATACATATAAAGAAAAGATATTTAGCGTTTTCAGCGAAAATTACAGTCGTTGTTGCCTCGATTTTACCAAACCATACAGTGGCATTAGCGAAATTTTGGAGGAACTGAAAAAACAAAATATCGTACTTGCTGTTGCAAGCAACAAACCTGATGATTTAGCAAAAAAAATTATCAAGAATTTATTACCCGACATTTTCGATGATGTTTTCGGAAAAATGGCTGACACATCTGCAAAACCTTCGCCCGACTTATGTTTGCGCATTATGCAAAATCATTCTGTCGAAGCATCTGCCTGTGCATTTATCGGCGATTCGTACGTAGATATTTTGACGGCAATAAATGCAAAAATATTACCGATAGGCGTTACTTGGGGATTTCGCAGCCGCGACGAATTGCAAAATGCGGGCGCAAGATATATAATCAATAAACCGAAGGAATTATTAAACATATTGAAAAACAGAGATGTGTAAAACAGCAATATTTTATTTTTATCAAATATTGAAAAAAAATGCACAAAAATTTTGTAAAATAAAAAAAGATACATACTTTTGCAGTCCCATTTGAAAAAATGATGGGAGCATAGCTCAGCTGGTTCAGAGCATCTGCCTTACAAGCAGAGGGTCCTTGGTTCGAATCCATGTGCTCCCACAAAACAAAAGGCTGTTTCAAAAACGAAGCAGTCTTTTGTTTTTAATCAATTACTTCTCAAAACCCTGATAACATTTGATTGTCAATAAGATATGGATAAATATATTCGTAAAAAATTGCAAATGCTTTACTTAATCCGCTCTCAAATCTTAATATAATGTCGTTAATTTTTTGTCAGGTACTTATGTTTAATTTTTTTTATAACTTTGTACAAATAAAATATTATGTATTATGAAAAAAATTATATTCTTTGTTATGACAACAACTTGTTTGTGCGCATGCAACAATAAAAAATCTTCGGCGGATTCGGATTTGAAAACTCCTGCAATTACCGATTTTAACTACAAAGTAGATACCTTTGCCGATATGGAAATTTTACGCTATCGTGTTCCTGAAATCGAAAAATTGACAACAAAACAAAAGGAATTGCTTTACTATTTAAACGAGGCAGCTTTACAAGGTCGCGATATTCTTTACGACCAAAACGGAAAATACAATTTATATATTCGCCGCACGCTCGAACATATTTATACAAATTTCGACGGCGATAAAAATTCAAACGATTTCAAGGCGGTTGAAACATATTTAAAACGCGTTTGGGTTTCAAACGGAATACATCATCACTACGGAAATCATAAATTTATTCCTGAATTTTCACAGGATTTTCTTACTGTTGAAATTAAAAAACTTCCCGAAACGGCTTTTGAAAAAATAGGATTAAATGCAGAAGAACTTATATCGACCATCGTACCTGTAATATTTGACCCGATAATTGCCTCAACGCGTTTAAATCAGGCTGCAGGCGTTGATCAGATAACAGCATCTGCATCCAATTATTACGAAAATGTCAATCAGAAAGAAGTTGAAGCATTTTATAGCAATATGAAAAAACCAAACGATGAAACGCCTGTTTCATACGGACTCAACAGCAAACTTGTAAAAGAAAACGGAAAAATATTTGAAAAAACGTATAAAATCGGCGGTTTATATTCGTCAGCAATAGAAAAAACAGTTTACTGGTTGCAAAAAGCAGCCGCAGTTGCCGAAAACGAACAGCAAAAATCGGTTATCGAAAAACTTGTTGATTATTACAAGTCGGGCGATTTGAAAAAGTTTGATGATTATTCGATTTCGTGGGTTGCCGATACATTATCGCATATTGATTTTATAAACGGTTTTATCGAAACATACGGCGATCCGATGGGAATGAAAGCAAGCTGGGAAGCCAACGTAAACTTTAAAAATGCAGAAGCCACAAAACGTACCGAAATTATAAGCGCCAACGCACAATGGTTCGAAGATAATTCGCCTGTCGATAAACAATTCAAAAAAGAAAAGGTTAAAGGAATTGCTGCAAAAGTTATCAACGTTTCGATTATCGGAGGTGACAGTTATCCGACAACTCCGATAGGAATAAATCTTCCAAACTCAAACTGGATTCGCGCTGTTCACGGTTCAAAATCGGTTACAATAGAAAATATTACCGAAGCATACGATCAGGCATCGCACGGAAACGGCTTTGCCGAAGAATTTGTATGGAGCAAAACGGAATTGGATTTGATAAACGAATATAAATTCAAAACCGATAATCTTCATACCGATTTGCACGAATGTTTGGGACATGGTTCGGGAAAACTTCTTCAAGGCGTTGACCCCGATGCTCTGCAATCTTATGGTTCAACAATAGAAGAAGCGCGAGCCGACCTGTTCGGACTGTATTTCATAGCCGATCCGAAAATAGTTGAACTCGGCTTGCTGCCAAACGCCGAAGCATATAAGGCTGAATATTATTCGTTTTTTATGAATGGACTGCTGACGCAACAAGTACGTATCGAAATCGGTAAAAATATTGAAGAAGCACACATGAGAAATCGTCAACTTATAGCACGTTACGTACTCGAAAAATCTGCCGATGACAAAGCGATTGAACTTAAAGTGTGCGATGAAAAAACATTTGTCGTTATCAACGATTATCAAAAAGTAAGACAGCATTTGGGAGAATTACTTGCTGAAATTCAACGGATAAAATCAACAGGCGATTTTGACGCAGCACGCAATATCGTTGAAAATTATGCAGTGAAACTTGATGTTGTTTTACATAAGGAAATAATTGAGCGTTATGCAAAATTAAATATCGCTCCGTACAAAGGATTTGTAAATCCTGTTTATACGCCGATATTTGATGACGATAATAATTTTATTGATTTGAAAATTGATTATACCGAAAAATTTGTAGAACAGCATTTACGTTATTCGCGCGATTATTCCGATTTGCCATCGCTGAACGACTGATTTGATTTCATAAATAAAATAAATTCCTTAAAAAACTGCATGAGGCTGTCTTAAAAGAGGGACAGCCTCTTTTTTATCTATGCAGCAAGTTTTAGATTTTGTGTGTAATAATTCTCTTTTTGAAGCAGGATTTCGTATTTTTCGTAAAAAACGACAGCAA
>JAISYZ010000099.1 GCA_031269545.1 Prevotellaceae bacterium | reverse complement strand
AAGTGCCTCCGCACAAAACAACGCAGGTAAAAAGGTATTCGTCAATCGCTCCCTTTGTTTCACAAAAACATAGCAGCAAGGGTATAACAAGCGGCTTAAAAAAATCTCCACCTTTCAGGTAGTATTTTTTTGCCGCCCTTGCTGCTACCGCCGCCACACGCCATTGTTGCGCTCCGGCTCACTCCGCTACGCTCCGTTTGGTGCTCACAACGGGCGTGTCGGCTTGTTTTTCCTACAATACAAATTATTTTTCAAATTGTTGATATAAATACCTCAAATGTGAAAACATTTTTGTAATTTTGCAGTTGATTTATAATCGAAAAAAAATGTAGAAATATGACATAGATAAATAACAGATTATTAGACATATAGAATAGCGTTGCTATCCTTGCTCTTGGAATGTAGGAAGTTTCAAAAGTTAATGCAAGTTCAATAGTAATCGCTCGCAGAAATGCGGGTTTGATTATTTGCATTAACGGGTATTTTCCTACAACCTCAAGGGCGGATATTTCAAATTCGCTTTCTTTTTTGTCTGAAATCGAAAAGATAAAAGGAGGTAATGCCGAAAATCCTGTAAAGAGTAGGCGAAAAATTAAAACAAAAAAACGATGAATAAAATTATTAAAATTTTCGCAATGGTTTTTATGCCATTTTTGTTATCTCTACCATTGTACGCGCAAAAAGATGTAACACAGTTTCTCGGTATTCCTGTTGATGGCTACAAACACGAAATGATACAGAAATTGAAGGCAAAAGGATTTACCGTTAGTCCGTCTAACAAAGATGTCTTGGTTGGAGAATTTAATGGAACAAAAGTCAATATACACGTTGTTACAAACAACAATAAAGTATATCGAATTATGGTTTCTGATGCTATTTCACAGGGTGAAACGGATATTAAAATCAGGTTCAACAAACTCTGCCAACAATTTCAAAACAATGAAAAGTATATGCCAGCCTCGTTATCTGAATCCGACTATACAATACCAGAAGATGAGGATATTTCTTATGAAATGTCAGTCAAAAACAAACGATATGAAGCGGTTTTTTGTCAAGTACCAAATATAGATACTGCGGTTATCATGAAAGAGTTTGGAAGTTTTCTTTTGACAAAATACACGGAAGAGCAACTGTCGAATTTTACAGAAGAAGAAGTGCAGAAGGAATCAATTCCTTATATATTGGATAAAATTGACAAGAAGTCAGTTTGGTTTATGATTAGTGAACTTTATGGAAAATATTATATAACAATGTTTTATGACAATGAATATAATAGAGCTAATGGGGAAGATTTATAATAACTTTTAACTTATAAATATGAAGAAATATTTTGCCGAAAATACTTTGTAAAAATATGAATATCAAAGAAACAATACAGGAATTAGAGCAGTGTTTGAAAGATTACACGCAAACAATCAGTGTTCGCACACTCGAATACACGCCGTTCATTGTAGAAGTTGGCGCATTAACTGTTGGCACAGATGACAAAGGCGTTGTTATTACTGAAAACAAACGCTTTCCGATGCAGTTTGCAGAAAAAGCAGTCAAAGAAATTTGCACAATGACTTTCAGTGATTGTTTTGGTAATAAAGTGCAACCAAAAGTATTCAGCAAACACGAATGTTACAGCGAACAGATTGAGCGAATACAAATTACTATTAATGAACTCAAAAAGGCAGCATAATGAGAGACGAAAAGTGGACACGAGAGAAAATGATTTTGGCGTTCAACCTGTATTTGACTACCTTTTGGCAAAATGCACCGCAGAACACCCAAAGTGGTGTCATGAAATCTGCAAATCATTGATTTGTAAATACTTATAAAATAAAGAAAAGTGTCAAACTCAGGAGATTTGCTCCTTAAAAAGTGAAATTTACGGATACAAAAAATTAATAAACAGGCATTTTAAACCTAACAGGCAGGCTGTAAAAAATGTTGATTTGGCTGAGAAATAATCGCATTCCATTTTTTATGTTCGTTTTGTTGTTTAGACTTGTCAGGCAGTTTGTCAAAAAAACAGGAATTATCACAAAAATATTTCCTCCCAAATAGGCGTTCCTTGAAAAACAGTCAATCTGTTGTTTGCTTTTTAAGTATCGGCTATTTATACTTTGCGGTTATTATTTTTCCCTGATTTCAGGAAGCAGCCTTCGCAGTCATCGCAATTGATTTTTTGTTTGCTGTTTTTGTTTTGTTGTTCTGTTTCTTCCTGTTGGATGCATTTTATTCCCAATTTTTTCATGTTTTTGTTGCGTGATATTTCCGTTTCGGGAAATTTGCCGTTTTTCTTTATCCAAATGCTTATAGACATTGCCGCAAAACAAATCAAAATTATGCAAATTACTGTAAATAATACTATCAAAATTTTTCCCATATCAATTCTAAAAATTTACGTGAAATTTGAAACGAACGCCGAGTTTGTCAACATCGGGATTATTGCGGTACGACATGCGCCAAACCAAGTCAATTCTCAAAAATTTGAAAATATTGTCAATTCCTGCGCTTCCTTCCATATAAGGTTTTTTGCTCAATGTGAACATTGTCGTTTCGCCTTTATCGTTTGTCGGAAATCTGAAAAGATTGTTGTTTTCTGTCGGCAAATTTCTATCGCCAAGTCCACCCCAAACGGCTTTAAAAGTAAGTATTTCGCGCCATTTCGCTTTTTTCAGCAAAGGAATTCTGTTAAATATCAAACCCTGCAGGTTGTATGCAAGATTTATTTCTACATATTTATCGCTTACAAATTCAAAAAAATTCATCATGTTATATGATTGATTATGATAGGCATAAGTCTGATTTGCATTATGTATGAACAGCAAAGGATAAGGAACTGTTCCCCACACTTTTCCGGCTCGTACAAATGCATCGATAAATCCGAAACTTGAAATCCAGAAACGTTTTCGCGCCGAAAAAACAGTTTCCTGATAATTATAATCCGAGCCGAAAAGGTTTTTTATTCCTGCAACATGCAAAAGCGTCAGTACGGGTTCTTTTTTTGTCATTGTGGCACGATAATGTTTACTTTGATAAAACTGCTCGTTTGGCGCAAATCTTATTGTTACATTAAGTTCGCTTGTTGTGAGTTCCTTTATTTTAGTCAAATTATGATTGCTGTCGTAATTTTCAAAAATCAAAGAACCTGCGGCTTTTTGTCTTATGTGCGAAAATGAAGTTTGAAATCCCCATCCGTTGCCTGCTTCCAAATCGTATTGTAATTTGATATTATTGTTATACATCATTTTATCAACATTTCCGCGATTGAACGAAAACAGAAAATTGTCGCCCGTAGAAAAATTTAATTCCTGTCCGAGAATTTTTGTATTGTATTCGTACGACAAACTCAACATGTTCATAGGATATTCCCATTGATGATATTTTTTCTTTTTGAACGAATATGTCAGCGATTCAAAATATTTGAATTTTTTGTCCTTAGTTCCGTATGCCAAAAAAGTTTCAAAAAAGATGTTTGGATGCAGGTTGGCGCTTGTTTTTCCTCCTATGCGGAAACGGCTTCCTTCAACTTGATTATAACTGTACATTGCATTGACAGGTCCGAAATCAAACTTTTTAAATTCAACATATCCCGTTGACATAATCATAAGAAAATCCATAAAATTGCGAAACTGTTTCACATTATTCAATGTATCGAGCATGTCGTAAATGCCCTGTTCGTTTTTGTTAAGCGGCTCGTGGCGTGCATTTTGCCAAAATTCGAATGGTTTTGTATCAGCATCGAAAAGGCGGATTTTTTTTTCGACACCTTTATAATCTTTGTCGGGACGAGCCTTGTCGAATATGTAATTTTTGTATGTAACGGTTCGTTTTCCATAAATTCCCTGAGTTTTTTCAAATAAATTGAAATCAATATCAATTTCGTTTTTCGACAAAATCCAGGTATCGTCAACCTTGTCAAATTCTTGAATTAGCGATAAATCCTTGACAAAATTCATATTTATTTTTTTCAGAATTTTGAGATGAACTTTTTTCACTGCATAAGTCGAATCTGTTGTTATATAAATATTCCCATTAAATCCCCAATCGGCTGAATTATACGGAAGAAAGGTTACATTACTGCATTTTATTCCATCAACATCAACTGTGTCGAGCAGATAAAACTTGTAGAAAGTGTTTGCAATATTCGACAGCGGGCTTACAAAATGCTGGTTCAACATTTCGATATCGTTATTGTAAATATCAATGTTATTGAACATCAGATCCAAATACGACGAAATTCCTGCCTGGTCGAAATATCTGTCGAAGCCCGACATTTTTGTCGCCTTTATAACTTCGCGCGATGTTTGCGGCGATTTTCTGTAATATCTGTCGCTTATGGTTTCTTTTATAAATATTGGCAAATAAGGTTTTCCGTTGAGTTCCGAAGTGTCAACATAATTGAACATGAACTGAAAATTGCGTAATGCTTTTGCTTCTTTCAAATCGGGCTTGATATTGTCGAGTGCAAATTCAAGTTTTTCATAACTTTCATATTCATAATAATCGTGAGATTCAATTCGATTGCGGTTTTTGTTTTCAATCACCTTTTGCATCAGTGCAACAGCAGGATTATCTTTTTTTCGATAGCGAATTCGTTTCGGGCGCACAACCGTTTCTTCAATATTTATGGCATCGGGAACGAGCAGAATTTTATATTTATTTTTTTTGCCTGTTTCTACTTTCAAAACTTGTGTCTGATAGCCTAAAAATGATATATTTATTTCGTCGGAAGCCCAAAGCGTTTCAAGATGAAAATTCCCTTTCAAGTCGGTTGATGTTCCTATGTTTTTTCCTTTAAAAAATATGTTTACAAAAGCAAGTTCTTCGCCTGTAACCGCATCAATCACAGAGCCATCAACAGTTGTATTTTGCTGCGAAAACAGTTGAAAAGGCAAACATGTCAATATCAAAAAAAAGATTTTTTTCATTACGCCAATTTTATATATGCATTGCCGAGTATTTTATTAAAAATCAGGATTTAGCAACTTATTTATAAAATATTGCAGCAATTCGGGCTGAACCAAAACAGGATAAACAAGACCGAAAATTGCTCCGTAAAGGTGAGCATCGTGATTTATGTTATCGTTGCTGTTGCGGCTCATATAACTGCAATAAACAAGATACAATACTGCAAAAATTATGCCCGGAACAGGAATAATTCCCATAAACAGCAGTTTATTCCATGGATCGAAAAATATGCATGCAAACATCACAGCCGACACAGCGCCCGATGCGCCAATGCCGCGATATGCATAATTGTTGCGATGCCTTACAACAGTCGTCAGCGTTGCAAAAAGCATTCCTCCGAAATATATAATCAAAAAATGGACAATTTCGTTGCCGATGAAATATTCGAGATAATACATCAATGCCTGCCCAAACGAATAAAAAACAAGCATGTTTATAAGCAAATGCGTCCAGTTGGCATGAATAAAACCGTGAGTTATCATGCGATACCATTCTTTTTTGTGTACAATCAGGTAAGGCGAAAGCAAAAACCTGTCGAAAGTCCGAGAAGATTCAAACGCTGTAACAGATGCAAGCGCTGTAACGATTATAATTATTAAAGTTAAATCCATTTTTACATCATTTTTATTTATAAACATATTATAGAGGCAACAGATTTACACAGTTTTTTACCTGTGATTATCCGTTCTGTCCATATCATACGTCTAATGTTTTTCATTTTGATATTTTTGACAAAGGTACTAAATATTCCGTTACCAGAAATTGTTTTGGATTACAATATAATTAAATCAGGTATATTAAAGCCATTTTGTCGCTTGGAGCGAGGAATTGAGTGTTCACAGCATACTTTACCGCACTGAAATAAAAAATCTCTCTCCATTTATCAACTTGATTTTCGGAGAGAGAACCAATTAAAATACTTTTTAAAAAAATGAAAGAAAAACAAATAATATTGATAAAAAGAAAAAACATATCAAACAAAACAAATAATTGTCAATTGTAAAACCTTTGAGTAACTATGTGGAAACCTTGCAACTTTCGCGGTAAAAAATCAAACCGCAAAAACGCAAAACTACCGTTTTAAAACAACAACTCAACAAAATTATCCATTAAATTAACGGATATGCGGCAAATTCGATAATTATTTTTCACTTTTTTCATTTTATTTTTATCAAAATACATGCATATATCAAATTTTAAAATAATTTTGTCGTCAGATATAAGTTTTAAGTTTAATCTAATTAATCATTAATTTTATGTGTGGTATAACAGCAATATTTAACATTCGTGGAGGCGAAGAAAACCTTAGAAATCAAGCATTAATAATGACTAAACGTGTCCGACACAGAGGTCCCGACTGGAGTGGAATTTATTCATGCAAAAAGGCGATTCTTGCACATGAACGCCTTTCGATTGTTGATCCGGCTTCGGGTGGACAACCTCTGAAAAGTAAAGATGGAAAACTGATTTTGGCGGTAAACGGCGAAATATACAATCATCGTGAAATACGCGAACAGATGAAAGACGAATACGAATTTCAAACAGGCTCGGATTGTGAAGTAATTCTTGCGCTGTACAGAAAAAAAGGCGTCAATTGTATTGAAGATTTGAACGGCATATTTGCTTTCGCTCTGTATGATGAAGAAAAAGATGCATATCTGATTGCACGCGACCCGATTGGCGTAATTCCATTGTACATCGGACACGATGAAGACGGACATGTACTTATATCTTCCGAACTGAAAGGACTGGAAGGTTTTGCTACTGAATACGAGCCGTTTCTTCCGGGGCATTACTTTTATAGCGAAGACAAAAAACTGACTAAATGGTACGTACGCGACTGGATGGATTATGAAAATGTAAAAAATAATCCGGACGATGTACAGAAACTGCACGATGCGCTGCAAGCAGCCGTACAGCGGCAATTGATGAGCGATGTGCCTTACGGAGTGTTGCTGTCTGGCGGTTTGGATTCGTCAATCACATCGGCAGTTGCCAAACAATATGCAGCCAAACGTATAGAAACAGACGGAAAATCGGATGCATGGTGGCCTCAACTTCACTCTTTTGCAATAGGGCTGAAAAATGCTCCCGACCTGATTGCCGCAAAAAAAGCAGCCGACTATATCGGAACAGTTCATCACGAAATACATTATACCATTCAGGAAGGATTGGATGCTTTGCGGGATGTAATATATTATATTGAAACATACGATGTTACAACAGTACGCGCATCTACACCCATGTATCTGGTTGCTCGCGTTATCAAAAGCATGGGAATAAAAATGGTACTTAGCGGCGAAGGCGCCGACGAAATTTTCGGCGGTTATCTTTATTTTCACAAAGCGCCCAATGCAAAGGCATTTCATGAAGAAACACTTCGCAAAATCAGTAAATTGTATTTATACGATTGTTTAAGAGCAAATAAAAGTTTAAGCGCATGGGGAGTCGAAGGGCGTGTTCCATTTCTCGACAAGGAATTTCTTGATGTAGCGATGCGCCTTAATCCTGAAGCAAAAATGGCGCCGGACAAAGTGATTGAAAAAAAAATCCTTCGCGAAGCCTTTTCTTCTATCCTTCCCGCCGATATTGCATGGCGTCAGAAAGAACAGTTTTCGGACGGCGTAGGTTACGGATGGATTGACACTTTGCGGAAAATAACGTCCGAACAGGTATCAGACGAACAGATGGCAAATGCGGCTCAACGTTTTCCGATTAATACTCCTCAAAACAAAGAAGAATATTACTATCGTTCTATTTTTGAAGAGCATTTTCCCAGCGAAAGCGCAGCGCGAAGTGTTCCGTCTGTTCCGAGCGTAGCGTGTTCTACCGCCGAAGCCTTGGCTTGGGATAAAGCCTTTGCCGACATGAACGAACCCAGCGGACGTGCAATCAAAGGAATACACACGAACAGTTATTGAAACGGATTTAGCGGGAAATAAGAATTTTTAGGATTTTGTTTTAACGATTTGCCATCCAAGCGAATGCCTCGTTTGTGTGGTGTATGTTATTTTTTTGACAGCCAATTTTTTATTTTTGTATTTCGGCAGTTTTTTAAATAATCCAAATGCTGTATTCAATGCGTGAGATTATTTTCGTGAAAAAACATTGTCGTTTTTTGTTTTGGTTAAATATTGTTATAACTTTGCAATTGAAAATAGAAATATTGTATGCTTATTAGTTAATAACAAAGCGAACAGTATGCACATTTTAAGATTTTTTGGAAAAAGCGTTTAGCTTATATTCAGGTTTTGCGAAATCTCAACAATTTCATTAGAGTACCACGAATAAAGCGATGAACGCTCACGCCATTTCAGGCGTGGGCTTTATTCATTCATTATTTGGTACTTTAGGTTGTTGAGAACCTCGCAGAACGGATAATTAAGAATTTGTCCGCGCTTTTTTTATGTGCGCATTTTAAGGTTGTGGATAATTGATAATGTTCAACAAATAGTCTAAACAAATGGTAAGGTTTGAAAATTTTTACAAAAAAGTTAAATGGTATAAGTTAATCAAAATCATATAAATATGGAAACAAGCGAACACAAAACATGCAAAACGATAAACGAAATTGAAGAAAAAATGTATAAAAAGCAGGAGAAATTTTTAAAATCGAACATGAACATTTGGAGTCTTACCCTATTTGCTTTGGGCATGATAATTTTTCTATGCGCTTATGATTTGCTCAATCATTTGATTGGAATTGCAATAATGCTTGTTTCGACCGTATGTTTTTACAGTTTTATTAAATCGTATCGCACAACAGGACGTATGGAAAAAGCAATTCGCAAATGTGTACAAAAAGAACGAAAATGTTATTGGAAAAACTGAAAATATTTTCGGTTTTCGTCAATAAAGTGTATTTTTGCAAAAAAATAATTATAATACAAAGAGAAATATATTTGAAAAAATCTATTCATTACGAGATACAAACCTGAAAAATGAGGTTGCAGGCAAGGCGTCGATGCCTCTGGTTCGGCGCATAGCGGTAACACGAGGGTCGAAATGCGTATTGCGCATATTTAAGAGTTAGTGGCAATTTATAAAACAAACAGAACAATGAAACAAAGAACAGTGACATGCCTTTTATTTTTGGTGCTTTGTGTGGCAGGAATAGAAAGTTTAAACGCTCAACAAAATAACGAAAAAATAAATAAACTGCTGCTAACAGGCGGTTTGGTGTCAGCCGGATGGAACGGCGACCGCACGGCACAGCAAACTCATTAAAAAACACAAGAATGTCATTAAAAAAAGAACTGATATATATTGACGGGAAAGACAGAACGGATGATATTGTTTCTTATTTGTATCACGACAATGGTTGCGCCATAATTTTTAAAAACAATAATGTATTATGGATAATTTACCGTTTTGGATATTGACCGCCGCATACGCTGGACATATATTGGAGGAATATGTATTGGACTGGCGTAAATGGACGCAGGAAGTATCCGGATTGAAACTTGAATGGGCAGAATTTTTTGTTGCGAATTTTGCTGTCATTGTATTGGGAATTTGTTGTTCGGCGACAGG
>JAISYZ010000072.1 GCA_031269545.1 Prevotellaceae bacterium | reverse complement strand
GCACCTTCCGGCTAAACTTTCCTTTACTTTTTCCATCAGCAAAAATTGACTTGACCCTAATAACAGATAACGTGTGTCATTAAACTGGTCGTGCGTTGATTTAATGCTGTCTATCAACGCCGGCTCTTTTTGCACTTCGTCCAGCACGGTTTGAGGATAAAATGTATGCCATTGTGATGACGTGAGTTTTAAAAGGTTACTGCGCTGTACCGGATCATCTGTCGCCAAATAAGCGTAATCGGCAAAACAGTGATGTGCAACAGTTGTTTTGCCGGTTTGTCGTGCGCCGGTGAGTACAATAATTCGTCCAAGTTTCGACTGGCGTTTCGCTTGTAAATCTTCAAATATAATTCTTCGTTTCATTTCGACATTTTCTTACATATCAAATTATGGCGCAAAAATAAACATTTTATTTTAAATATTACGCCGATATTTAAAATGTCACTTTAAATATCACGCCAGTTAATTTTTATTCATCACATATTCAAACGCGTCCATATAACGTTGCGCGACCGTGTTGAGATTAATTTTTTCTTTGATCACACGATACGCTTCTTTTCCCATTTGTTCACGCTTTTTTTCGTCGGACAGGACTTTTTCTATCTTGTCTGCCAAACTGTCGGCATTGCCTTCCTTGAAAAAATACCCATTGACGCCATCTGTTATCAAATCTTTTTCGGTGCCGTCGCAAACCGAACAAATTACAGGCAACGAAAAACACATCGCATCATTAATAGACAATCCTCCCATTCCTGCCAACACATAAACAGCAGATTCATACATATATCGCCCTAAAGTATAAGAATCGTATATTGCTCCTGTAAAAATAATCCGTTCTGTCAATCCCGTTTTTTCGGCTTGACAAATTAACATTTCTTTTTCAGGACCATCGCCAATAATAACTAATTCGCAATCGGGATATTTTTCCGCTATTTTCCGGAAAGCATCTATCAGTAAATCTACACGTTTCCACTTTACCAAACGACCGATATGTAAAATTCGTTGTCGTTTTGGCAAAAGAGATGGTGATTGCATTATACGTTCACGTTCAGACAATAACGAGTCTGTATCAGAAGTATTATATGTCACAAATATCGCATCCGGATTTATACCATAACTCGGAAGGATTTGCAACGCATGAGAAGCATAGTTCAGTGATGCATCCGCCCTGCGATATAGAAACCGCCGGATATACATGGTCATTAATGCTCGTAATTTGAATAAAATACCTCGACTTTGCAATTCCATATTTTCAGTATAAACGGGATTTGATTTAAAATAACTCAGTTGTCCGAATGGAGGAGTCTGAAATGGTATTTCCCGAATAATCAAATGCATTTTGTTTTTACGTATCAATTTAAGTATTGATCTATCGAAAAATAAATGTAAGAAATAAGGCCAAACTATCATTACAATGTCTGGTTTTTCCTGCAAAAGTACAGTTTTTATATCTGTCAAAGCCATTTTACCGTACCACATCTGCTTTGAACGACTATAACATACTCTGTACGAACAATTTTTCTCTGTTGCAAGTTTTACGCCTTTACCTACAGCGCCGTCACTATTTTTGGGAAGCAATATTACTACATCGCAACCGCCAATTGTTAGTTTTTCTATCAACGAATGCGTGTAAGGTGTTATTGCCACATTAGCGTATAATATTTTCATTTTGTATGACTAATAAATGTTGAGACAATCCGTTCGCACGCTTTTCCGTCACCGTAAGGATTAGTAGCTTTGCTCATCATTTCATAATGATTTGTGTCGTCTAACAAGGCAGAAACTTCAATAACAATTTTATTGTAGTTTGTGCCGACTAACTTAACCGTTCCTGCTGTTAATGCTTCGGGACGTTCCGTTGTATCGCGCATCACAAGTACCGGTTTGCCTAATCCGGGCGCTTCTTCCTGTATTCCACCGCTATCCGTAAGAACAACAAAACTTTTTTTCATCAGGTAAACGAAAGAAAAATATTCCAGAGGTTCCATAAAAAACATGTTGGATTGATGTCGTTCTCCAAAAATCTCACGTACAGGTTTTCTCACGTTCGGATTCAGATGCATCGGATACACAAAATCCACATCAGGATATTTGTCGGATAAATCTCTTATTGCCTTGCAGATATTAATAAATCCTTCTCCAAAATTTTCTCTTCGATGTCCCGTGATTAAAACCAGTCGTCGTTTACATCCATTCAATCGCTGAACGTCATAGCCGGCGGTTTTCAATTCGGATGCTAAACCGGTATGCAACGAAGTGTTATTTTCGATTTTATTCACTACCAGATAAAGAGCATCAATGACTGTATTGCCTGTGACGGTAATATGTAAATCGTCAATGCCTTCTCTCAACAAATTTTGCCGGCTCAGCGGCGTCGGGGCAAAATGCCAGGTGGCTATGCGTCCGGTAATTTGACGATTCATTTCTTCGGGCCAGGGACTGTAGATATTATTTGTGCGAAGTCCGGCTTCTACGTGTCCTACCGGTATTTGCTTGTAGAACGATGATAATGCCGCCGCTGTTGACGTTGTTGTATCACCGTGGACAAGTACAACATCCGGTGTGACTTGTGAAAATATATTTTTCATCCCGAGAAGTATTGATGATGTAATATCGTACAAATCCTGTCCCTGTTTCATAATATTCAGATCGTAGTCGGGAACGATTTCAAACAGATTTAATACCTGATCCAGCATTTCACGATGTTGTCCTGTAACACAGACTGTTGTTTCAAAAATATCCGGATATTTTTGAAATTCTTTGACTAAAGGCGCCATTTTAATTGCTTCGGGACGCGTTCCGAATACCAGCATTATTTTTTTCATCGTTTAAAAATTCCGCAAAAATCAAGAATTACTTTGTCAGAATGCCATTCTAACGTCTTAAATTCTTTATGAGCAACTAAAAATGCAACAATATCAGCACGCTCGTATGCTTCGTTATAATCGGTCAACTTAAATACCGGATGTTCCTTTATATTCGGTTCTACAATCAGCAAATTTTCCGGTTCCGATTGCATCACTTTTTGTGTGATATATTTTGCGGGACTTTC
>JAISYZ010000065.1 GCA_031269545.1 Prevotellaceae bacterium | reverse complement strand
TCCGGCACCGGAATCAAGGCAGGTGTCACTTTCAGGCAAATTGCATATGCGCAAGGCTTCTTTTCCGGTAAAACAACAGTCAAGGCATCTGCTTTTTGCGTAAATTTTAATTCACCTTCAACACCCAACATGCTCACTGATTTTATCCGGTGATATCTTTTTGACGAAAACGCCTTCACCGATTGATGATGTATTTCGGGCTGCTGTATTTTACCCTCCCGTGTCCAAAACCAATTACCGATAGAAGTGTCCGTCTGCCAAGGCGCGTCCATTATCCGGTCCACTCTCCCCAAGCGGTATCCCGCCGCCAAAATAAATCAGGATTATGTTGATCAAGCAAATCTTTGATTCGGACAATATAATCCCCAATCACTTCACGCGGGGGATTAAAGGCGTATCGTTGCGGCTGTCCGCATCAATACGACCGCTTTTGAAACCCTTTTCTTTGAAAAATGAGAAGGTATCGTTTTCAAATCTTCCACTTGCACGGTAGGAACAGGCGCACCGTCTTCCTGCAAAAGATTGACTTCGGCGGCAATGCCTGACAAGTTTTTGATTTTGTTAGGGATTTTCTCCATCAAATCTTTGCAGTCGGCAACGCCAATCACGTTTCCGGCATCGTCTTTGACTATATAGATTTTCCGCCCTGCGCGTGGCAAAACCGCAAATCCATTTGTGGTAATCATCGCACCAACTGCTTTTGATGTTTTGAGATTAGGCCATAACTATTTTGCTTTATTTTTCTTCGTTGATTATTACCCACTTCCCGCCTTTGTCGACACCTTCGCGGTGGATAATGCCTTGTTTCTTTAATTTAGAAATATTTACCAAGATATTATCAGAAGTTATTCCAATAATTTGAGATAATTCTTTTGAGGTAACAAAAGGATTATAAGTAATATTCTCAACGATTTTCAACTGATTTTTTGTTAGTTTTTCTCCGTTGTTTCTATGTTGCTTCTATGTTGTTTCTGTATTGTTTCTGTGTTGCTCTGTATTGTTTCGGCATTTTTTTCGTCAGGCATAAAGGTGAATTTTGTCTTATCGACCGTAATTTCAAACATCACTTCATTGCCTGTTTGGTATTTCCATTCAAGCATTTTGTCAAAGCCGTAACCCGCAGTTTCACACAATTTTGCAATGCGGAAAAGTTTTGCCAAAACAGGATTTCTCGGCAAAGATTCATCGGTTTTCAAAAGTTGCTCCAATGGTCGAGGTAAAGCGCCGGGGTTTTCAAATTCAATGCGGTTTGTGAAAACTCGTATTCTTGGTTTCATTGGACTGAAATAATCAGTGTGTATTAACATATTAACCAATGCTTCACGCAAAGCATCCATCTCTTTAGTGTCTTCGTGTCCGATACCCATTTCTCCCATTGAAAATGGATTGTTTGCATAAAGTGTCAGGCGTTGAAACAATGCAAAATAGTATTCCCAAAGATTTTCCTGCTCTTGTATGCGAAACGTGTAACGAGTTGCTGCATCTCTGTAACTTGTACCCGGAATTTCCAAATAATCAACGCGAAAATCGTCAATATAATTGCATATTTCCTCGTTTTTGCCCAAAAAGAGCAGTCCGCCATAAGTCAGTTTGCCGTTTTTTATGATATGCAATTTGCTGTTAAATGCTTCGTCGTTCAGTTTGTTATAGTGCAAACGCGGCGCCATTCGTTGCAAATAATCGCGGAAATTCTTGTATGATTCTGTGTTAAGTGAATCCACGCTCGTGCCTTCAACAATTTTCCCTGGCATTGTGCCAAACTTTTGATCGCGATAAAGAGCGTTGATTTCAAACTCACTCGCTTGCTGGTCGCCGCTGCCTGTGCGAATGAAAGTGTTTTGTACACTGTTGAAATACACAGGTTTATTTAATTGTTCAAGCATAGTTGCAACTTCTAATGGATTACAAATTTTCCCTTTGTTGTAACTGTCATCTTCAAATTTTTCAACTGTCCAAATCCAAAAATCTTTACCGTCAGGATATTTTACTTGCATTGGTCGCAAAAATGCACCTGTTGTGTGAATTTGAGGATTATGTTTCTCTGTAAAATGTATCATCTTTTTTGTTGTTTATGGTTTTTCCCAAACGGTAATACTTTTCCGCAAGGCAACTCGCCCGAATTTAGCCATTTGCTGGCTGCTATTTCCTTTTTGCTGTTTCAGGGAATATACTTTTACAGGTTTAAAACCAATTTGGCTTGCTAATTCTGTGGAAATATAATCTACAGAAATTACTTCGCCTCCGTAGCGAACATTGTCATTCACAAAAGCAATCTTTGCTCCCTTTTTGCATAGGCGAAAAAGTTCGGAATAAATAAATGCCAATTCCGTAAAATAGCCGTCAATCATTCTTAAAACGCCTTTGTTGTTGATGTCGCCGTTTTCACTGCGTGCTTTTAGCGAATTATTGACTTCTGCAAGCGTTTTGTTACTTTCTATAATTTTTACAATTTTATCAAAATCCTTTTTCTTGCCAAGTTTCTCGTAATTTTCTTGTATGTAGTCGATTTTGGGTTTATTTTCAACGGTACAAGAGAGCAATTCTTGTCGCATTTTTTTCAATTTTTCGTCTGTAATACCGAGATATGCCAATTCCAAAGCGTAAGTGCGTGTATAGTCATAACGGTTGCAGTAAGGCGGCGAAGTAATCACGCCATTTAAAATATTGTTTTCTTGTTTGGGCAGTTCGTAAAGAGAGTTTCCTTGTATAAATTGCAAATCGCTTTTTGTCTGCTTCGGATTTCTTTGAATGGTTGTAATATCCTGAAAAACAGAGTTTAATTCGTCCAAAAGCGATTGTTTTAAAGTAGGCAAATTTCCCTTGTCAAGACGAATTACAAGCGGTTT
>JAISYZ010000038.1 GCA_031269545.1 Prevotellaceae bacterium | reverse complement strand
ATAAACTTGTTGTTAAAAAAGAGTTTGAAGTTCTTATATCAGAAATAATCGCTTCGACAGGAAGATTATTAACAGAAAATATGCCTGTTGTACAAAAATGTGATGCGCCGGAAATGGTGGGTGGATTTGTTATATATTCCGCTGCCGCCAACATTTGTTTTCTAATTCCTATTTGTGTATCAAATAAAGCTCGCATACGAGTGATCTGTCCGTTTGTAAACATATTCATACATGCATCGTTCGTATAATCCATATAATTCATAAACATGATGCCCGGACTTGTTGATGTGCATATATCCGTTTTAGGAAAAGATGGACAAGATGAAGATTTAGTATATTGATTAGGTGTGTCTGTTACGAAATCTGTTGCAGAACAATTATTTGCATCTCCCCAGATATGATATAAATCTAGCCAGTGTCCTACTTCATGTGTTGCTGTTCTTCCTTTGTTATAAGGACTTTCCGCACTGCCATTTCTACCAAAATATTTATAACTTATCACTACTCCATCTGTATTTGGATTGGATTCAAGTTTGTCGGGAAACTGTGCATATCCACATAATAGCGAATTAGAAAAATTACAGACCCAAATATTTAAATACTTTTGAGTATTCCATGCATCATAGCCGCCTGCATTGGTATATTTCATATCTTCTATTTCATGAGAAAAACTGTTTTTTGTAGTTAACGTACGTGTAATCCCGTTTGTTAAATTTCCATTAGGGTCAATTTTTGCCAACTTGAATTCAAAATTTGGGTTTCCTGCAACATTTGCAAAAGCAATTGGTGTATCGGTTTTATCTGTATTTAACCGTCGAAAATCTTCATTTAATACTTCAATTTGAGAATTAATTTGTGCATCACTTATATTTTGTGCATTATTATTATAAATCACATGTACTACTACAGGAATTATAATAGTTGTTTGCGGAGTACTTTGAACAGATGTATTTTCCAGATATATTTGTAATTGGTTTTCATGTGAAATAATTTGTTGGTACCTTGCAATATCAGTTTGTTGTAGCTCTATTAGATTCAAATCAGAACCACATGTTCTTTGTCCAAATGTATTGATACAAAACAAAAATATAATCAGACTTAAAAATAATTTATTTGTTTTCATATTATCTTATTTTTATAGATTTTAATTCAAACAGATTTGCCGGTGCTATGCGCCATTCAGGATGCGTTGGAATACATAAATCATGTATGGTGCAATTAATAACATTCCCACTTATTAAAACTTCCATATTATCAATTTTAAATTCGGCGGGAATTTCTTTACATGGAAAAATGGTTCCAAATATGTTAGTATATTCATTATTTAAGCCAACATAATAAAATGTATCTATATTACCTGAATAATTAAAACACCCTTTAATTATGTACCCCGGTTCATCAATCAATACTTTAATGATTTCTTTATTGTCACAATCGCACTGATTATTACCTATTTCTTTCTCTTTCCCGCAGGAAATCATTACTCCTGCCAAAAGTAGCATAATTGCTGCTGTTTTTAATATTATTTTTTTCATAATTTTATGTTTTATTGATTATAATTTATTTTGTTTGTTAAAATTTCTTGTGTTTTTATTATGTTTCAGTGAATATAAAACCTTACTGACTCTCGGCTCAAAATTGCGAGAGCCTTTCTTTTACGCCGTCTCTGGCGAGTTTAGCATAGCGTTTCATGGCTGTATTTTTTTTATTTTATTAATAATTATTCTATCATATTCAAAATTAGAAAACCCCGGACATTGATAAATTTCCGCTGTCTTGTTATAAATAATTCCTACTTGAAGTCCGTTTTGTTTATATTCCTCATCCAAGAAATCAGGAATGCTTATTGTTTCTCCTATCTGAACTGCCCAACCACAACCATCTACCGCAGGATTTCCTAAATCAATAATTGTCGCATTTGTCCATTCTTCATTATTTTCTTTCTCTTTCCCGCAGGAAATCATCATTCCTGCCAAAATCAGCAGTATTGTTGTTGTTTTTAATGTGTTTAATATCTTTTTCATCTTTTTATATTTTAATTCTCTCTGTTTCATCTTTGTAAACCTAACAGGTTTTTGAAACCTGTTAGGTTTCGTTGTTCTTTGTTCGTCATTCTTAATTTTCAGATGTCAATTATCAACTTTCAATTCTCTCTGGGTTGCTTCACTACGCTCGCAATGACGTTCTTTTTATCATTCATTCTTAATCTTCAACTGTCAATTTTAATTCTCTCTGTTTCATCTTTGTAAACCTGACAGGTTTTGCCATAGATAATATCTGTTCTCCATTGGCGGAACATTATGCCGAATCGTGATATTGTTGCTGTTTTTAATATTATTGTTTTCATTTTTTTCCTCTTTTTTGTGTAAACCTATAACAGGGACAAGACATCAATTAACAATTAATAATTGTTAATTGTTAAATATCTTTCATGTCTCCCAGTGGATATTCGGGAAACATATTGTCAATCATCCATTGATTTGCATCAACGGGCGTTAATTTCCAGCCCGAACTGCATGTTCCTACAACTTCGACAAAGGAAGTTCCTTTTTTCAGCATCGAATTTTCAAATGCTTTGCGGATTGCTCTCTTTGTTTTGCGAACGGTCAAAGGATTATAAACTGTTTGACGCGTTACGTAGCATGTTCCCGGAAGTTGTGCAATAAGTTCGGTGATTTTAAGCGGATAACCGTTGAGTTCAACATTGCGTCCGTATGGCGTTGTTGCCGTAACCTGTCCTACAAGTGTAGTCGGAGCCATTTGTCCGCCTGTCATTCCGTAAATTGCGTTGTTAATAAAAACCACTACAATGTTTTCGCCTCTGTTGCATGCGTGCATAATTTCGGCAGTTCCGATAGATGCAAGATCGCCATCGCCCTGATAAGTGAAAACATACTTGTCGGGATTCAGTCTTTTTGCAGCAGTGGCAAGTGCGGGAGCGCGTCCATGCGCAGCCTCGAGCCAGTCGATATCTATATAATTGTATGCAAAAACGCCGCATCCTACGGGCGATACTCCGATAGTTTTATCCTGTATTCCCATTTCGTCTATGACTTCGGCGATAAGTTTGTGTACCGTGCCGTGCGAACATCCGGGACAGTAATGCATAATGTTGTCGGTTAATACTTTTGTTCGTGAGTAAACCAGATTTTCGGGTTTTATCATTTCCTGTGTTGTCATTTTTTATGTCCTTTTTATTAAATTTTCAATTGCGTTTAATACTTCTTCGGGCGAAGGAATCATTCCTCCTGCACGACCATAATGTTCTACTGGAATTTTACCGTTTATTGCCAGACGCACATCCTCAACCATTTGTCCTGTACTCATTTCAACGGCAAGTACGCTTTTCAGTTGCGGCGCTAAATCATGAATTGCTTTTGTCGGATAAGGATACAATGTTACGGGACGAAGCAATCCTAATTTTATTCCTTTCTCGCGGGCAAGTTCTACGGTTTTCTGACTTATTCGCGCCGACGAACCGTAAGCCACAATGAGATATTCGGCATCGTCGCACATTATTTTTTCGCAACGTGTTTCGTTTTTGGCAACTTCGGCATATTTTTCAACAAGTTTTTGATTAAATTTTTCCTGTTTTGCCGAATCAAGTTCTAATGAAGTGGCAACATGACGCTCGCGTGTCGATGGTTTTCCTTTGACAATCCATGAGCCATATTTTTTTTCGATTTCTTCGTCTGTCCAGCGCGATTTTTCGGGCGACAGCTGAACTTTTTCCATCATTTGTCCTATCATTCCATCCGACAGAATCATGACGGGGTTGCGATACTTAAATGCAAGTTCAAATCCCAAATCGACAAAATCGTTCATTTCCTGAACCGAAGCAGGCGCAAGTACAATCAAACGATAATCGCCATGTCCGCCGCCTTTTGTAGCCTGAAAATAATCGGACTGTGCGGGCTGTATTGTTCCAAGTCCGGGACCTCCGCGAACAACATTCACAATCAGACAGGGAAGTTCGGCGCCTGCCAGATAGGTCAATCCTTCTGCCATAAGGCTTATTCCGGGACTCGACGACGAAGTAAATACTTTTTTTCCTGTTGCCGCTCCGCCGTATAGCATGTTGATTGAAGCGACTTCGCTTTCGGCTTGCAATACTACCATTCCTGTGGTTTCCCAAGGTTTCAGTTCCATAAGCGTTTCCATCACTTCCGACTGTGGTGTAATAGGATAGCCGAAGTATCCATCACATCCGCAACGAATAGCAGCTATTGCTATCACTTCGTTGCCTTTTAATAATTTGTATTCTGTTTTTTCCATATTTATTTGTTGTTTTTAATATATTTTTAATGTTGAACAATAATTGTCTGTTCTTTTATTTTTTCATTGTTTTCGATAATGTTTAGATAATAAATTCCATTGGGCTGTTTTGATGTATCAATACGTATTTGCTACGCAGATGCCGAAAAATCTTTGTTGCAAACCAATTTTGTCGTGCTGTGGATGTAAAGCAGAACCTTTACGGTAGCATTTTCCAAGTATCCATATTCACATAATTGCTGTCGGCAGGTATGCCGTTAAAATATTCAGGTTCAATCAACTGTAAGCCGTAATCGCTTAACAAAGCTGTTGCTATCTTTTTCATTTTTTCTGATAATACACACAGAATATTATTATTCAACTTTAACTCGGTAAACAGTGATAACCGTATCTGGACATACCGTTGCGCAGTTTGTGCAGCCTGTGCATGTTTCGGGATTTACCATTTGCATGTAATTATAACCTTTGCCGTTTACTTCGCGACCAAGTGCGATGGTCTTTGTAGGACACGACGGAACGCAGACTCCGCAGCCTTTGCATTTTTCAATGTCCACTACTACTGTTCCTTTAATTTTTGCCATTTTTTTATTTTTTTAGTTTTACAAATTTAATATTTAAATATTATTTGATTTTATTTTTTAGAATATTTTTCGTTAAAAGCAGCCAAACGTTCGTTGAGAACAGGAATCTGTTCGATTTTAATTTGTGCCGAACAAGCACGCACGCCCTGCTTTTTACTTCCCGTGATATTCAATGCCATTGCACAAATGCCATGAGATATAAGTTTGCCGAGCAGTTCGCCGCTTGTCATGTCGCCGTAAGTTATTGTGAAATAAAATCCGTCTGCAACAGGTTCGTCGATATCTTTATCGTAAACTATTGTGAAACCGTTTTTCAGAAAGGTTTCTTTCATTTTTTTTGTTACTTCTCCATATTTTTTTACATGCGAAACAAAGTCCAGACAGCCGTCGTTTGCCGCTTTGAACATTGCCGCCAAAGCATGTTGAGCCGAATGTGAAGTCCCCGAACTTAATGCGTAAATCGTTCCGAAAACAAAAGCCTGTCCAAACAAATCGGACGAATGATAACGAAGCAAATCAGGCGCTTTTGTGTTCCAAAGTTTATCCGAAATCACAACAACTCCAATACGTTCGCCTGCATAACTGAATATTTTTGAACTTGATATGCACAACAAATATCTATCGACATATTTTGCCACAGTCGGCTGATATGGAGGCACTCCGGGCTTGCCATAATCCTTACGAAAATCCATTGCAAAATACGCCAAATCTTCGATAACTGTAACTTCATATTTATTTGCCAGTTCGCCTATTATACTTAATTCTTCATCAGTAAGGCAAACCCAGCTCGGATTATTCGGATTTGAATATAATATTGACGAAACCTTTCCATCGCAAAGCATATTTTCGAGTTTACCGCGTAATTTTTCGGCGCGATAATCATAAATATCAAACGAACGAAAAATCTGCCCTAAAAGTTTGCACTGAACTTTTTGAACAGGAAATCCGGGATCAATAAACAGTGTGCCTTCGCGGTTTGCATACATTCTGTTGACTGTCATAAAACTGGCTATTCCTGCCTGCATCGAACCTGCCGTAGGAACACAATATTCGGGGATTACATCAATATCCAAAAATTTTTTTACAAAGCGGGATGCTTCCGTTTTCAGTTCTTCAATCCCGCGAATATTGGGATACAAAGAGGCAACGCCATTTTTCAGCGCATCAGTTTGCGCATTTATGCCAATATCTTCGGGCGGCAATCCCGGCACGCCCATTTCCATTCGCACAAATTGCAGATTATTTTCTTTTTCAAGGTCATCAACCAAACGAAGCAACTCGCGAATAGAAGCGGTTTCAACAGAATTTATTCCTAATTCTTTTGTTTTTTTATCAATTATTTCAAATGAAACTAGCATTTTACATATATTTACATTTCGAAGTGCAAATGTATGAAAATAAAATAAAAATACCAAAATAATTTTTATTTTAATATTTATAATTTAGGATTTTTGAAATTTGACAAAGATAATACCATATTAATAATCGATATTATAACTTTATGTATATCTTAAACATAATATCTTAATATTAAGCGTTTACCTCAATCATAAAACATTTTTTAAAGGCAAACGGCATTAAAACAGCCTGAAACAGCAATCTGTTTTATTGATAATCAATTTATACAAATTGTATTTTGATGGCAGTTGGTATAAGGAACAACGAAATATACGATTATAAAAAAAACAAAAAAGTTACCTTTGATGGTAACTTTTCTGTTTCTATCCTAAGTCATTATTTATGTCAAATAACATTTTCCTGTTTTATTCAAAGAAACGGGGCGATTTAGCATAAATCTTCTGCGGTCGATTCAAACGTATGCCCAACATGACCTCATGCGTGTTGTTCGAATATTTGCCTATCTCACCTACATTGTAATCAAACGAATAGCCTATGCGCAAAAAATTAAATAAATCCAAGCCGATGATACCTAC
>JAISYZ010000029.1 GCA_031269545.1 Prevotellaceae bacterium | reverse complement strand
TCAACAGGTTATCAACGAGTTATTGACAGACATACGATTTGCAAATATTACAATAATCATATAACTTTGTGGACAGAAAAATTTGACCTATAATATAAATTATAAGTCAAAAAAAATTTCAATATAGGCGAAAATTTTTGAGAAGTGTTAAAAAAATAGGGGATTTGGTTATTTGTTGGTTTGAACTTTAATTTTTTGATTGGCGAGACGCAACCCGAAGAATCTGCCAAAATAGGACAGATTACTCACTGCGTTCGGAATTATGAAGAAAACGACTTACGGGTATTTTCTGGATTGTTTCACCCTGCGAGTTCGCAATGACGTACTTTTAATTCTTAATTTACAATGATTTGTTTGTTTATTCGTTTAATACAGTTCAAAAACGGTTTTATATTTAATGTCGGCAGATGAACTTCCTATCCACGCTTCAAATTCTCCCGATTCGACAATCCATTCGCCTTTACCATCGTCATAATAAACCAGTGCATTTTTGTCGATTGTGAAGGTAACGATTTGTTCTTCGTCTGCTTTCAAAAGTATTTTTTTGAAGCCTTTCAATTCTTTCACAGGGCGCGGCAAAGTCGATTTTTTATCATGTATGTATAATTGCACAACTTCGGCGCCTTCGCGTGTTCCTGTATTTTTCACCGATATGGAAAGAGTGATTTGTTCACCTGCCGTCATTTTCGTTTTATCTGTCTTTGCTTTGCCATAGTCAAACGTTGTATAACTTAATCCATGACCAAATGCAAACAAAGGATTAATATTTTCTTTGTCTAACCATCGATAGCCTACGAAAATATCATCTTTATAAGTTTCGTTTTCGCCATCGCCAGGATAATCGCCCAAAGCATGCGCTCCATTGTCCTGTAAGCGCACAGGGAAAGTAAACGGTAATTTTCCCGATGGATTAACATCTCCAAACAATACGGATGCAAGTGCATTTCCTGCTTCTGTTCCGTTGTACCATGCTTCTATTATTGCAGGCGCTTGGTTTACCCATGGCATTGCTACTGCGTTTCCGCTGATAATGATTACAATTGTTTTGGGATTTGCTTTTATCAAGTTTGAAATAAGAGCATCCTGTTCATAAGGCAAATCGAGGCTAATGCGGTCGTCTCCTTCGCAATCCTGACCGCTATTTTTGTTCAATCCGCCAATAAAAAGAACAATATCTGCTTCTTGTGCCGCTGCTGTGGCTTCATTTCGCAAGGCTTCGGCATCTATTTCTTTATATTGAGGTTCTTTTGCATCTTTTACATCCTGTTCTTTTGCTGGCGGCGATTCGTAGCCCGCAACATATTTTATTTCCGCATTATCGCCTGCGCGCAGGCGAATGCCTTCCAATGGAGATATTTCGTATTTTGCTTTCAACGATGACGATCCGCCGCCGACAGTCATAGATTTTAATGCATTTTCGCCTACAACTAATATTTTTTTTGTTTTTTCAATATCAATCGGTAAGATATTATTATTGTTTTGCAGCAATACAATTCCTTCTTCGGCAATTTTTCGTCCCGTTGCTGCATGTTCGGGCGAGCCAAACGAGCCGTATTTCCTCTCGGACGACATATTTGTACGAAAAATCAAACGAAGAATACGCCTTACCTTATCGTTTAACTGTTCTTCGCTTGCTTCTTTGTTTTTGAGCAGGTTCAAATAAGGTTGAGCCATAAAATATTCGTCATACGCATTACTTTTCCCAAAGTTCATTCCGTTTGTCCACGTTCCAAATTCCATGTCCAGTCCGTTGTTGACGGCTTCTTTGGTATCGTGTACTCCGCCCCAGTCTGATACTGTTACTCCGTCGAAATTCCATTCTTTTTTCAGAATATCGTTCAACAGATATTGATTGTGAGAGCAGTGCTGCTGTTTGTAGCGATTGTACGATCCCATAATCGCCCAAGCCTTTCCCTGTTGAACTGCGGCTTTGAATGCGGGCAAATATATTTCGTGCAATGCCCGCTCGCTCACTGTTACATTAATATAATCGCGATATTTTTCCTGATTATTTAATGCAAAATGTTTAACACATGCCGCTACATTATTTGACTGTACGCCGCTAACGTATGGAACGACCATAGCCGAAGCCAGAAAAGGGTCTTCGCCCATATATTCAAAATTGCGTCCGTTGAGTGGAGTGCGATAAATGTTGACGCCGGGTCCTAACAATACGTTTTTATTACGATACCTCGCTTCTTCGCCAATGCTTTTTCCGTACAATTCGGCTAATGAAGGATTCCATGTTGCTGCCAATGCTGTCAGAGCAGGAAAAACAATGCATGAATCGTTGGTCCAGTTTGCGCCATACCATTCGTCCCATAATACTTCGGCACGAACACCGTGCGGTCCATCGCTCATCCAGTTTTCAGGTATTCCTAGTCGCGGAACACCGGAAGAACTGAATTTCGACTGTGCGTGTGTCATTGCTACTTTTTCTTCGAGCGTCATTCGTTGCAAGGCGTCTTCTACACGGTCTTCGACAGGAGCATTAGGATTCAGGTAAATGGGTGTTTGAGCTAAAGTTGCTATACCTGAAACAGAAAATAATATAATAAGAATCCTTTTCATTTGTTTGTGTTTATTTTATGATTATGTTTTGATCTGTTATTTTATCCTGATGCTCCGTAAGACCGGTTTCATTAGTATTATTTTATGAATTATATAATTATTTACGGTTGTTTCGTTACTGTTAATATTGCAGCATCTTTTCCTGCCGACACGTCAACTACAAATACGTAAGTTGCGCCAACTTCGAGAGCCTGAAGCAATCCTAAATTACCAGGATCACGAGTTTCGCCTTTATAGTCTGTATCTGTTCCGTTTCCTATAAATACAATATCGCTGGTTGTTGTGAGAGTTGTATTATTATATTCGCCGCCCCAACCTTTTTGATGGAAGAATTTGAAGTTGATGACAGTATCAACTATTGATTCACCTGCTTTCAAAGAAATTTGATACTGTTTGTTGCCTGTTGGAGCCATACATAAAGCATTGTCGGTATTCCATTCTACCTGATTGGCAAGAGAAGGTTTGCCTAATCCAACGCCAATTATCCAAACAGCGCCTGTGCCATCATCCTGTAAAGTGGCAAGATCGTTACCCGACATTGCTTCTACCTTGAAGTATTTGAGTGTAGTGTTTGCTATAATTCGATATTTTCCGTCTATAGGATTAAAAGTGTATTTGTTATCCGTTACTTTTGTAAAGAAATCGGGATCAATCCACCATCCTGCAATATCATCTATTCCTTCTACTTCAACATCTTGTCCGCTTGTTAAATCCAAATCGATTTTGAAATTTTGTTTGTCAACCATTATCATTTTTTCATCATTCACAAATATTTCGAAGAAAGGAGATGCTTCGTAAGTCAATGTATTAAATACAACCGGAAATTTGCCTGCTATAGAACTTACAAAGGGAATATCGGAAGTTGAGCCTTGCGTAATACCATCTTCGCTCCATCCGAAAGTAATTTCATTTCCCCAATTGCTTATAATTGGCGTTTTGATATAAGCGGGAAGGTCTGTATTAGGAAAGGCTTCGAAGGCTTCATATTTATACAAGCCTGTTCTTTCCATTGGATACATGCCGTTTCTTGTAACTAAAATGAGATATGGATAGTCGGGGCGCGTTATTGCCACATCACAGGTTTTTGTAACTGTTGCAAGATTAGTGTTTTGCAGTATAAATTCCAAAGTAGCGGTTTCGTTGGGAATGTCTTTATAGAAAGGAATATATATTTTCCCTGTATAATCGCCTGTGGTTTTTGTACGTATAAGCGTTTCGGATACTATTTCTTCACCGAAATAAAGTTTTGCTTTGAGCGTAGAAAGCGGTACTTCGTCATTTACGCCAATTGTAAATTGCAGGCTATCGCCAAACATAGCCGCGCTTAATTCAGACCTTAGTTCGATAACAGGTTTCCCGACTGACTGAACGTCGTCCTTCGAACATGAATTTAATATAATTAAGGTCATTAACAAATAGATATATTTTTTCATATTATTAATTATTAATAGTTTAATTGTCTAATTTTTTCCATTGATACGAAACTACCGCATTTGCCGGCGCCTCGTAACTAAAATGTTTTACTCCGTCGTTAATAGTAATTGTTTTGTTATTGCCTGTATTCAGTAATACCAAAGCATAAGTTCCATCCGTATTTTCAAAAGCGGAATAAGTCAGGTCTGTGTTATAACCGTTTGTGCCAATACGAGTGGCTCCCGGTTTTACCACAGACGAGAGATGTCCGATAATGTAATATTGAGAATTTTTTGAAATAGCATAAGTTTGAGTGTTAATATCAACAACACCATAGCACGTTGTGCATCCGCCGGGACGATTTGGTCCTCTTTCGTTATCAAGCATCAAGTTCCATACAATAACGCCTACGCACCAATTATTGACTGTTCCCAGTGCGATTTCACGCATATCTTCAATCAGGCGTACCGACAGGTTTTTACCATCATTCCATGTGCCTATGGATGCTTCGGAAAACAGCAATTCCTTATTTGGATAATCATTGTGAATATTCAACAATTCCGAGCGGTTTCCTCCGTAATTATGATAGGCTGAGCCTGCTACATATTCATCGTCAACACCGCCCGCATATATTTTTGCAGGATATTTATTTTGAGATGAAATGCCATCGTAATTATAGTTGTGATCGAACAGATAAATTTTTGTTTTTAATCCTGCAGCCTTTAATTTTGGAACTAATGCACTGTTAACAAAATCGCGCTGTTCTGTCCATTCCATGTAGAGCGAAGCGGAATTGCCTCGATTCAACGACTCGTTTTGCGGCGTAATGGAATAAATGTTTATTCCGTTTTGTGCAAATGCCTGTATCCATTTTACAAAATATGTTGCATAATCTTGATAGTAATCGGGATTCAGTTGTCCGTCTGTCCATGAATTGAAAGGTTGTCTATCGACCAGATTATTTATTTTCATCCAGCGCGGGCATGTCCATGGCGTTCCCATTATTTTAATTGAAGGATTAATATTAAGGATTGCTTTGAGAACAGGAATTATGTAATCGGTTTCTTCTGCTGTTAAGGCAAAATTTTCAATTCCCTGAACATCGCAGCAAGTATATTCGCTAAGCGAAAAATCGGAACAACCGATAGAAATACGAATATAACTGTATCCCATGCCTTCGGTGTGCGAAAAGACTTCTTTCAGAAATTTTGTTCTGTTGGCTTCGGGCATTTTGAGCAAATTGTAGCACGATGATCCTGTCAATGCTGCGCCAAAGCCGTCCATTGTTTGATAGCGAACCGCAGGATCAATATTTATTGTTGATGGAGACATGTTTGGCTTGCTGCTGAAGTTGGCTGCAAGTTTTTCAAAATCATGCGTCCTGCTTGCATTGGTAACATAGATTGTTACATCGCCTTGCTGTCCCGGCGGTTCCGGGTTTTCGTGATTGTTATTGTTTTTATTTTCACACGAAAACGCCATCCCCGCAATTAAAATCAATGTTAATGTCAATATACTAATCTTCAAATAATTCTTTTTCATGGATATATGCTTTACGGTAATGTTACAGATGTTACATCAATAATATTTGTATTCAAATCGATAGTGAAACGATAAACGCCATCTTCCATATCCTGTGCTGGATATATATTGTTATCGTTGCTTTCTGCTTGAGCTTCCAAGGCATATCCTGTGTAGGTGAAATCGGGATGTCCTTTTTCGCCGCCCCATCCGGTATTTTCATAAATTTTGAATGAAACCCAGTCCTGTTTTGTCGCTCCAAGAATAAAGAAGGTAGCCTGATATACATCGGATGCAATTTGTCGGGTTAAAATGTAATTTCTAACATTTCCGAAGCCCCACCATGTATGTTCTTTTGCTATTTTACTCGGATAACCCAAACCGCCGCCTGTTATCACAATATAATCTGGATATGCAGCAGGATTTTCGGGCAAAAGAACAACGTGTTGCCGTGTTTTATTATAATACAGCGTATAATTTCCTGTTTCTCCAAGGAATTTGACTTTGTTTGGATTTATACGTTCAAAGAAATCTACATTATATATTATAGTTTTCGATGCCAAATCGCCATATATGTTGTATTCCTGATTTTTTATCAATGCAGTTTCCAACGTGTAAAATTCTTCTCCATCGATAGTGGTTTCCGTAAAATCGTCGAGCATAAAATTAGGCGTTTGATAAGCGCCTCCGTCAAGAGATGCAGAGAAAGAGTAATTGTCGAAGATGAATGAAGTTGTTATATCTACACCCGATTTAAATGCAAAGATATCGCCTCCTGTTTCATTTACAAGTTGAACTTTTCCATCTGTCTGTCCCCAAACAAGCCCCGAATAATCTATTTGATTGCTGGCTGTAACTTTTTGCGCTATTCTGTACGAAAAAGATCTGTTTGCAACAATATCAACCGTTTCATATTTATCTCTGTTGCCTGTTTGCGGAGTAAGCGCATAAACGTCGTTGTTTATTACAAGATATAATTTAGAAAAATACGGACGATTTCCTGTGAAACCTGTTAATTCTTTTGAAGAAGAGCCATTTTTACTGTTGACAAGCTTCACCTGAAAATTCACTTCTGTATTATCGGCAACATTGTCAATAAGCGGCACAAACAGTTTTTGGTTCACATCTGCACTGTTTCCTTCTAAAAGTATTCTTTGTAAATTAACTGTCCTTCCGTTTATAACGGCTTGTACATCAAGAGCGGCAAGCGTTTTTACCGCATCCGATACTTTTGCCGTAACGGTAATACTATCGCCAAAGGTAAAAGTTGTCGGACTTATGTTAACTGCTTCTATCACAGGAATAGAAGTAGAAAAAGGTGTTTCGTCTTTTTCGCATCTTGCGAAAAAGAATACCGAAAACGCACATAAAACTAATATTTTATTTATTGTTCTCATTTTTATTTATTTTGCTTTGTTGACATATTATTTTATACATAATTAATATCCCGGATTTTGTACCAGATTAGGATTTTGGTCAATAGCCCCTTGTGGAATAGGAAGTCTGTACGAATCTTTATCAAACAAATATGCTTGAGGTTTTCGTCCCGAATCTTTGGCATATACTGCATTCATTATGTCTTCTACTTTATCAAGTCGAACCAAATCGAACCAGCGTTGACCTTCAAAAGCAAGTTCCAAACGCCGTTCTTTCAAATAAGCGTCAAGAATTGTTTCTTTGCTTGCTGTCGCCGTTGAAGGAAGATTACCCAAATCGGCACGATTTCTGATTCTGTTAATAATTGCGGCAGCGTCTGCAAAGTTGCTTTTCATAATAAGCGCCTCGGCTTTCAACAGTAATATGTCGGCGTAACGCAATTTGATAATACTGCTGAATCCCGAACGGCATTTGTACATAAAAGGATATTCGTTTGCCGGATAATAGTTGCTCCACGCACATTCGTAATATACAACCGATTCTTCAAAGCGTTTTGTATCGCCTGCTGTTTGGAAGGCTTTTATCAAATCGCGCGAGGGCGTAGTCCATTTTGCCCAGTCGAAATAGAAAGACCAGTTATCCAGTTGTCGTCCCAACATCCATGTAACCCAGTTTCCACTTACAGAATATTGTATTTCCAATATTGATTCCTTTGTGTTGCGGGCTTTGGCATTAGTAGCAGCATTTGTTTGGCTTGGCGGGCTACCCGGATCTTGTAATACTACGCCAAACAAATCACTGAAATCGTCAACCAGATCCAAACCATCGGCGGTTAATGCATCGCAGTATTCGATTACCTTATCGTAGTCGCGTAAGGGTTTTTCGGCATATACTTTTGCGAGCAATGCACGCGCTACCGATTTTGACAGGATTGTTTTATCTAATGGATTGTTATTGGGCGCGTATTGCAGCGCTTCAAGCAAGTCTTTTTCGATTTGCTGATAAACTTCCAATTCGGTGTTTTGAGGCGGAAAATAATCGTAATATACATCTCCAACAGTTTCGGAGGTTATATCGGGCGCTATTGTTGTAATAACGGGAACGCTTCCCCATAAACGCACCATGTCGAAATATACCAAGGCTCTGAAAATTTTAGCGACAGCCTTATATTCTTCGCGTTCGGCAGTGGTGAGCGCTGCATCTTGAACATCGTCAATATTGAGAATTAATGTATTGGCAAGAGCAACGCTTGCGAGATGCTGATTCCAGTCTCGTGCCATAACGGAGTTTGAACCTTCAATAGAATTGGTTTCGAAAGGCACAACTTCGGCGCCTGTAGTTCCTGCATAAGCGTTGTCGGAATGAGTTTCTGCCACCAGCAGTACGTCCAGATACCAATGTTCCTGTCCATCATTGCGCATTCTGTCATACAAAGACTGTACATGCGAAACTACTGCCGCTTTATCTCTAAAAACAACTTCTTTTCCTGTGCTGTCCACTCCTTCGGTAACATCCGAATAAGTATCAACAGGATTATAGTCCAGCGAACACGAGATTATGCTTGTAGCCAGACTGAAAAATAAAAATATATTCTTGATTTTCATATTATTTAATTTTTAAAATTCAATATTAATACCAAATACATACGATTTACTGTGAGGATAAGTTCCCCAGTCAATTCCCTGTACTGCGCCTGAGTTTCCCCACTGGTTTACTTCCGGATCCATACCCGAATATTTAGTCCATGTCAACAAGTTGGTTACCGTAACGTAAGGTTGCAGACGCGTTATTCCTATTTTTTTGAGAAATTCACCTGTGAAATTATAAGAAAGTGAGATATTTTTCAAACGCAGATAACTGCCGTCTTCTACAAAATATGAAGAATTTCTCAGGTCGAACCCCGCCTTAGGCACTTCTTTTACCTGACCGGGAACTCTCCATCTGTTAAGGACTTTTGTCGATTGATTTTTCCCATCGTACATGCCTTCTGTTTCTATTCGCGAAGCATTATAAATATCATTGCCATACGAACCTTGAACAAATACGCTTAAACTGAAATTCTTCCACGAAACAGTATTTGTCAATCCAAATGTGAAATCGGGATTTGGATCTCCGATATATGTACGGTCTGTCGCTGTAATTTTTCCGTCATCGTTTATATCGCGATACATCAGTTCACCTGTTTCGGGGTCAACGCCATCGCTGATATAACCGAAAAATCCGCTTAACGAACGTCCCGGTTCATTACGTACTGCGTATTCGTGAAGCACGTCGCTTGTCATTGCATCATAATATACGTTTTGCAGTTGGAGCGAAGACAGTTTGTTTTTATTAAACGAAATGTTAAAATCGGTAGTCCATGTAAATTCGCCCTGTAAATTGCGTGAATTAGCCGAAAATTCAAAGCCGCTGTTAGTCATTTCGCCTTCATTACGGACAATACTGCTTGCACCTGCGCTTCCTGAAGGCAGCGAAACGTACATCAACATGTCGGTTGTACGTTTATAATAATAATCCACAGTGAGATTCAGTCGTCCTTTAAGTATAGACAAGTCAACGCCTGCGCCTGTTTGCGAGGTCGTTTCCCATGTTAAATCCGGTGTACGCAAATTTGCCTGAGTAATAACCGGAACTGCATTAGATTTTCCTTCTTCAAACCATGGTTGCCGTATAATGTTGTAACGTTGCAAATAAGCATAATCGCCTATACCCGACTGGTTACCTGTTTGTCCCCAGCCGCCGCGAATTTTCAAATCGTTAATCCATTTAACATCGTTCATAAATTTTTCTGATGATATGCGCCATGCAGCAGAAAAAGACGGGAAAATACCCCACCGATAGTCGGGATGCAGTTTAGAAGAGCCGTCAGTACGTACATTCACAGTAAACAAATATTTACTGTCGAAATTGTACGCAATACGACCAAAGTAGGACAAGATTGCCCATTGGGAGGCGCCTGAACCCGTACCGTCCCATGAAATTTTGTTGGCGGCATTCAGTGTATATATCTGCCCGTCCTTATAATGCGAACCGCTTATGTAGCTGTTGGTATAATCTGATTCGGTCCATGAAGAGCCTAACATGGCTTCGATTTTATGTTTATCAAATGATTTTTTATAAGTAAATACATTGTCGAAAACCAATAGTGTGTTCGTATTACGATTATCCCATCCCGAACCCCAATCATCTCTGTCTACGCCATGTGAAGGAGGCGTGAAACCTGTGCTTATGCCGTTTCTTCTATCTAATGTGATTTGAGATTTGAATGTTAATTCAGGAAGGAAAGTGATAATAGCGCTTCCTGATGCTATTAATCTGTTTTCTTTGGTTTTATTATTTCTTCCGTTTGCTAATTCTTCTACGGGATTGGCAATATTCATTCCATAGAAAACTCGATTATATAATTTTTCTGCATTAAGAACAGGAACGCTTGTCGGCAAGTTCACTATCGAAAGCACTGTTCCTCCTCTGTTAGAGCCTCTGCCTGTGGTTATACCGTTGCTGATATTGTCGGAATACGAAATATTAGCGTTTATATTCAACCATTTACGTACTTGATTTTCGACATTTGCCCGCAATGAATAACGTTTGAAAAATGCGGCGTTTAAAACACCTTTTTCATTTAGATAACCGGCAGACAGATAATACTTGAAATTTTCGGCGCCATTTGATATTGACACTTGATAATTTTGAGTAAGTCCTGTGCCGTAAGCCTCATTAAACCAGTCGGTAAGGTCTTTTGTGCCGACTGGCACCGAAACCAGTCCAATTTCATCCTGTAATTCTTTGTACTGTGCAGCATTCAGTGAATGTATCCGATTCGATACTTTGTTTATTCCTGTTTGAGCATTGAAAGTAACTTTGGCTGTTCCCGGCGATCCTGCTTTTGTTGTAATGATAATAACGCCGTTTGCAGCAAACGAACCGTATATGGCAGCCGAAGATGCATCTTTCAGAATATTCATACTTGCAATATCATTAGGCGATAAGAAATTAATATTGTCAACAGGTACGCCGTCCACTACATAAAGCGGAGCGTTGCTTGCATTGAATGAAGTAGCACCGCGAACGCGAATAGTTAATTCGCCTCCCGGTGTTCCGTTGGGTTGCATTACCATAACGCCGGCGGCTTTTCCCTGAATAGCCTGTGCGGCAGAAACAATAGGTCGCTGGTCTATCTCTTTATTCGAAACTGTTGATACAGCGTGAGTAAGATTACCTTTTTCTACCGTTCCGTATCCAACTACTATAACCTCGTCAAGTATCATTTGACTGATTTTCATCGTAACATTTAATGTTGTTGATGAAGCGACGAGTTCCTGCGTTTCATAGCCTAAATATGAAAATACAAGAGTAGCCGAAGGCGGTACGTCAATAGAATACACTCCGTTCATGTTGGTCGTTGTGTAATTCTGAGTACCCTTTTCGTTGACTACAACGCCGACAAGCGTTTCTCCGGTAGATTCATCGGATACTGTACCCGAAACCAGAGATTGCTGTCCGGAAGCAGTCAAAGAGAAGAAAAGAAAGGAGGAGAGCAGTATTAACTCTCTTAGTAGTAAAATAGATTTTCCCATAATTTTGATCATTTTAGTTAATGTTGTAAACTTTAATAAATATTGATTTCAATCTAATTAATGCCTTTAAAATCAATCGCTTAATTATGTTTGTCATAAAAACGACTGCTTTTTAATTAAGACGATGACAAAGGTAAGTAAGAGGATATCATATGATTTTCATTAGAATGAAAAAGTAGTATGTTAAAATTAATATTTATTTCTAATACAGATATTTAACTTTTTATCACAATCGTAAAAAAGTAGCCGTTTTTGAAATTAAATTAATTTTTAATTTGGAAAGATCCTATTTTCATAACCATTTCTTCAAATTTATCGCGAGATACTACTGCTTTATTTCGCATTTTTGTTCGGTAATTATATATGGTACTCAGCGAATAACGTAAAAATCCTGCTATTTTTATGCTGTCGGTAATTCCTAAGCGAATAAGTGCAAAAATGCGAAGTTCTGCATTCATTTTTTTAGGAATAGGCTGTTGTTCTTCGTTGGAAATCAGCGCATAAAAATCTTCGATGAAAGTAGGATACAAATTCAGAAATATTATATCGAATGTTTCGTACAACTGTTTTAATTCATCGTCAACCAAATTCGTTGATTTCAATAAATTGAACAGATCTTCGTGCTGGCGGTTCATTGCCTTTCTGTTCAACATTTTGCGATAATTTTCCAATTTGTTTATATATGTCGAACATAAATCGAAAAACTGTGTAATATATTCTTCTTTAATACGATTCGATTCTTCTAATTGTGTATTTACTTTGCTGATCTGTTCGTTCGAAAGGTTAATGATTTGATTCAAGTCGGTCAGTTTTTGATTGGTTGTGTAAAGTTTCTTTTGTATTTTTGACATTTTCTTCATTTGTTTATATACATATAAAACGGCTATAGCGAGGAAAAATGACAGAATACTAATCAATATCAGATAAAACTGCAGTTTGTCTTTTTGTTTTGCTTCATTACTAAGATATGTCGCATTGATAACAGAATAAACAGAGGACAATTCTATTATCCGAAAACGAACATTGCAAAAAACAATATCGTCAATTGCCGACTTCATGTATCTGTATGCCTGTTCAATATCATTATCCGCATAATGCATGAATGCCAGACTTTGTATCGAAGCGTTATCTTTTATAGAGTTTTTTATGTCGGTAATAGCCGAAAGAGCAAAATATTTTTTTTGCAGTTCCACTTTTTGTTTTGCCTGATAAATACTGCCGAGAAGATAGGTAACAAAAGCATAATCAGAATCTTTATCTGTTAAATATTCAAGAATGTCGAGCAACAGTTTTTCGGCTGTATCAAACTGTCGTTCCTGCAATAATTTTTCGATAAAGGTTGTTTTATATTGCAACGAATTTTTATCCAGCACCATTAACATGGAATCGCGGTACTTTTCATTCTTGGAATAATATGTAAATCTGTCATTACTTTGAGCGTAATGACCGTAAAATTGACTGTATGTGTCAAAATAAAGCGGCAACAAGGTTTCGGGAAGCGTTTTTCTGTCAATATCGTGCAGAATATTATTTGCTTCGATGTACATGCCTGCCGTTGAGTATAATTGCGCCAACTGCAAACTTGATTCGATTGCCATATATGAATTGTTCATTTCGGTCGCTATGCGCAGATTTTTTTCACTGTAATAAACAGCGCTGTCGATGATATATTTTTTGTATAATTTTGACAGACTGTGATTAAAATCGTATTCCTGTTGCGGCTGTAAATGGCTTATCTTCAACAAACGTTTGGTTTCCTGTATTTCCCGCTCTTTCAATTTGTCGTAATAGTTTTTATTCGCAATTTCTTCGTTCAACTGTATTCGCAAAGTATCATATTCATTTTGCGCCTGCACATAATTTACTGTTAATAACAACATGACAGATATAATAAGATTTTTCATAAGATTTATATTTTTATTATGCAAATATAGCATAAAAGCGTTTATATTAAAAAAATTAGTAAAAAATTATAACTGCGATCTGTTGGTTTTATTAACATATAAGATAACAACATGCTAAATATTAATAAGATAGCATTAAACAGTCTCTCCTTAAAAATAAAAAAATCAGCAATAATACGACATTATTTCTGTCAATTTTGTTTTGACATAAAAGCAAGCAGCACGTCATTGCGAGGAGCGCAGCGACGAAGTAATCCAGAAAAATAAACAATAAATAATATTCTGGATTGCTTCACTTCGTTCGCAATGACGAACACAAAGAAAGAAAAATCTGTTCATATTTTGCCGACTTTTAGCCTGTATGTATGTAAAACACGGTATTTTTATTCGGCAATTTACATTTATAACTTGTGTATAATAAATAATTTCAATGCTTTTTAAGGAACAACTAATTAGTCATTGTTCATTTCTGCTCTGTTTTGTCTTTGTTAAAAAAATTAAACGATCTCTCAACTTCCGACTTTATAAATCCCCATCGTAAGATAATTCCAATAACTACAATAATTATAATTATTATAAATACTTTTTCGGTATTCGAACGCTCTGAAAATTTCATAACAACAAATCAATAATTCGACATAATAACTTATTTTTCAATACGTATGCGGGCATCAACTGCAACAATATTTGTAGCCGTGCCAAGCAAAGGATTTAAATCCATTTCTGCAATTTCGGGTGCAGCCTGTACCAGCGCCGATACTTTTGTTATGGTTTCGGCAAACAGATTTTCGTTTACAGGTTCTTTTCCGCGAACGCCCTGTACGATTTTATATCCGCGCAAACGCTGTATCATTTCGTGCGCTTCGGCGATGCTTACAGGCGATAAGGCTGATTGAACATCTTTCAATATTTCGACAAAAATACCGCCAAGCCCGCATAAAACCAAATGTCCGAAATTTGCCTCATGGCTCGCACCGATAAATATTTCTGTTCCCGACAACATGGGATAGATCTCAACTGCGTATGTTTCAGGAATTTTTATAAGGCGGTTAAATTCGCGGATAACGGTTTTTTCGTCTTTTACATCAAGAACAACGCCTCCGACATCAGATTTGTGAACAGGACCAACGACTTTCATCACCAGCGGATAACCAACTTTATGCGCAAAATTTATTGCATCGTTTTCGGTTTTCACTTCTGTTTCCTGCTTGCGCGAAATGCCTGCAGCATCAAGCAATATGCTGATTTCTTTCAATCCCAAATATCCGTTTTGGCTGTTTTTAATAACATTGCGAATTGCAATAGTGTCAATTTCAGGCAATTCAATGTTTTCGGGTTGCGGAGTCGGAGCATTTACAACTTTTGCCAAAGCGTTTCCAAACACACATTCTTCGGGAAAATTTATTCGTTTTTTATTGAAAATGAAATCTTCTATCTCATTCTTCACGTTTATAATTGATGGAAGAATTGGAAAAACAGGTTTCGTGCATGTTTTCATTTTTTCGTCTAAAATCCTGTAAACATCCCAATTTGGAAACAGTCCTGGACTTCCGAAAATTACGCACATTGCATCGATATTGTCAAATTTTGTTTCGCAGTAATCTATTATTTTTCCAAGTTGTTCGGCTGTTCCTGTTGCTAAAAAATCAATGGGATTTGCAACCGACGAACCTGCATACAATTGCGATAATAATTCGTCGGCAGCATCGCCGCTTATTTGTGGAATTTCCAGTCCGCTGTTCGACAAAACATCCGTAAGCATCACAGCAGGTCCGCCTGCATGTGTTATCACTGCAATGTTTTTTCCTTTTACAGCAGGATGCATAAATACGGCGCAAACGGTAGTGAGTTCTTCGCGATTGTAACAGCGAACAATTCCCGCTTTACGAAACAGAGCGTCAACAGCGACATCCGACGTAGCCAAGGCTCCCGTGTGCGATGATGCTGCACGACTTCCCGCTTTTGAATTTCCTGATTTTATTGCTGCAATTTTACATCCTTTGCGCACAAGCGAAGAAGCGTGTTTTAAGAGTTTTTGAGGATTTCCGACTTTTTCCATATAAATCATTTTCACGCGAGAACTTTCGGCGGTAAATGTTTCGTCCCAATATTCAAGTACATCTTCGATACCGATTTGAGCCGAATTTCCTACAGCCCATACGCTGTTGAAAGATAATCCGTTTGAAATTCCGTATTCTTTTATAAATACGGCTGTTGCTCCCGAACCTGTAACAAAATCAACTCCTTGCGGATTCAACACAGGAACAGGAGTATCGAAGGCTCCCGTATAATTTGTATTCAAAAATCCCGTGCAGTTAGGTCCGATAAGACTTCCGCCAACTTCGTTTATGATTTTAACAATACTGTTTTCCAATTCTGCGCCTTCTTGATTTTCTTCTGAAAATCCGGCAGAAATGATAATAAATCCTCTTGTGTTTTTTTTATGAGCAAGCGCCTCAACCGTTGCCACACAGTATTTTGCAGCAATTGCCAATATTGCGCAGTCTGTTTCGGGCAAATCGTCAACACGTTCAAAACATTTTATTCCCTGTATTTCTGTTTCCTTGGGATTTACAAGATAAATATTTCCTTTAAAATTGCTTTCGCTCAAATTTTTAATTAATTTTCCTCCCGGCTTGTGAATATCGCTCGATGCTCCAATAATGGCAATACTTTGCGGATTTAATAATTTTTTATGTATCATGTTTTTACTGTTTAATTGTTTGTTAATTTTTTATTCAATGATTCTTTTTTAAATTCTACTATTCCCCATCTTTCGGGAATGTGCATGTTTACTTGCTTTTGAGGCGACCAAACCCATAAGTCCGACCTTAATGATTTTCCTTTGTCATCGGTTTTTTTTACATATTTTCCATCGACAATATCAAAATTCCACTGTACGCGCAAAAAATTCAATCTCCATTTAGTTTCGTTATCAGGATGTTTGCCATCCGAATATTCATCAAGTGCGGCAAAAGGCATAGCAAGTTCGATTGTCCAAAAACTGTCAATGTCTGTCGGATTATTTAAAGTTCCGTTCAAAAATATTGCTTTTCTGATATTGTCGATAGTCCAGTTGCTGTTAAAATTTCCGCCTCTGCTGTAAGGCTTATCCATTTGCAAATCCCATGTAGCACCTGCTGCATTTATTTCAAATTCGTAATAATCGTGCGCATCACCGTCGGGATCGATAAACAATTCAAAAGCATTGTCGAGATAAATTTGTTTTTCATTTTCAGTAATGAATGCGCAAATATGCGGATCTTCAAATTTAATTGCCAAGTACAAAAAATCATCATCCCACAACATTTTTACCTGTGTTTTGTATTCAGGAAATCCGCCTCCGCGAATATCTTCAAAATCGTCAATCCATTCTGTTTTTTCCCATGCCGATTCATCAAAATATCCATCAATCTTGATTTTTTCGGACGCTTTATGACAAACAGTATATTTTACATTGTCAGCATTTTGCGCATCGGCAAATATAAATGTGAAAATAGTTGTTAAAAATATTATAAATAATTGTTTCATTCTGTATTTTTTATTTATCTTTGCAAAGATAATTCTAATTTTTATAATTAAAAACATGGCGATATGAAAAATATTATTTTAGGGAACTTCTAAAAACTCAATAATTTTTTTTCATTTCTTTTTTCATTCATTTTTTCAGTCCTGCCTTTCAGGAAGGCAGCGTGTAGCATTCTTTCTCCGTCGGTTGCAATCTTAATTTATTGGCAATCATAAAGATTTAATGCATTCATTGACTATTCTAAAAGTTTCCGACTTTTCAAACGAATTGTCATTATGGTATTCCAAAATTCTTTTTCGTTCGAAAACCAAATAATCCTTTTCAATCAGATCCGAATGATAAAATTTTTTTTCCCGAATGTTGATTAGTGAGTAAGGAATAAAAAGAGTATGTTGTGGTTTGGTTTTGTAGAACCTCAAATAATTTTCAAATCTTCGTGTA